>JAIRPH010000034.1 GCA_031257135.1 Spirochaetaceae bacterium | reverse complement strand
GTACGGCATGGAAATCTGCGCCGCAAAAAACGCAACCTTAGAAAGCATGACCGAAACGTTTAAAGATTTTTTAAAGTAGCGGGAGTCCTTTATTAGAAGACAAAGAATCGGTATCTTTCGTCAACAACCCCCCGCCTAAAGGCGGGGGCTTGAGGCTTGGGTCTCTTTCGAGGCTTGCTCCTCAAGATTTCTGCTTCTTTTGCGGGAACTTCCGTGTAATCCTGTTCCCCCTGTATTCCTTCTCGGTTTTATACTTATGGGTGTAGAGGGCTTCACGGTTGCCTTTGAGCGTTTCATAGGTTTTAATCCGTTCCGCCAGCATTTTATTATAGAGGAAGCGGCAAGAGCCGAGGGTTTTATTGAGCAATACCTGCTGGTCGGCGGTTGGATAGAGTCTTACCTTGAAAGCCCTCTGGATATTCATAGATTTATACTAACCTATCTTTGCGTAAAGAGCAAGCAGTCCTTGCAACAAATTGTATCCTGCTTTGCCGCCTTATATCCCCACGCATTAGAAAAAAAGGCGGGGGTTTTACGGCGGTCTTGATAAAAACCTTTAGGTTTTGCTTTACCTTTTTAAAATAGTATATTCAAGATATGAAACCGATACCTATGGAACGGGTGGAAGAAACCCGGCAGGCAATACTGGAAACGGTCTGCAACGGACTGCTCACTCACGAGCAGAAAGTTACCGGACTTGAACGGCTTGCGGAATCGCTTGTTGACGTAATCGAAACGCCTTCAGCGTACCCGAGACTCAAAGCGGCGGGGGTAATCTGCGATCTTGCGGAATCCAACTGCCCGCCTCGTCCCCGGTATATCGTACCGGATTACGCCAAATTGTTTCGGGAAGGATGCCGGTTTCTCGACCTGCCTCCGCCCGCGGACTTGGACGAAGCCCTCAATACGCTGTCGATTTTTATCCGCCATGTTCCGTCGGTGACCAATTTTCCGGTATTCATCGGTTTTTTGGATCGCCTCTTTGAACCGTTCGTTCTCAAAGAAGAACGAAAGCAGGCTAAGAAAAAAATCGGGCTTTTTCTGCGCCTCGTTGACCGGACGATTACAGATTCTTTCTGTCACGCTGACATCGGACCGGAAGATACCGCGGCCGGACGGCTTATCCTCGAATGCGAGCGGGAAGAGCCGAAAAGCGTGCCGAATCTCTCGTTTCTCTATGATCCTGACGCGACGCCTGAAGAATACGCGCTCTTGGCCGCGGAAACAGCGTTGGTCTGCGCCAAGCCGAGTTTCGCCAATCATCAGATGTTTCTCAAAGACTTGGGAAGGGATTACGCCATCGCAAGCTGTTACAACGGACTTCTCGTTGGAGGCGGTTCGTACACGTTGTGCCGACTGCGGCTCGGTCATCTTGCCGTAACCGTACCGCGGCTCGATGCGTTTTGGTCTGCGTTGGAAGAAGCCGCGGAAACCATGATGACCTATATGGACGCCCGAATTCAGTTTATGACGGAACAATCCGGTTTCTTTGAAACGAATTTTCTCGCTCAAGAGGGCTTTATTCGCCGAGACCGGTTTACGGCTATGTTCGGGCTTGTAGGACTTGCGGAATGTGTGAATACCCTGCTGGAAAAAGAGGGCAAACCGGATCGGTTCGGACACAGCGATTCTGCGGACGCGCTGGGAGTGCGTATTATGAACCGGCTGGACGCGCTCGCGGCGGCTCATCGCAACCCCTATTGCGCCGCTACCGGCGGGCGTTTCCTGCTTCACGGTCAAGTCGGCATCGATTCCGACATCGGCGAAACTCCGGCAGTCAGAATTCCTATCGGCGAAGAGCCGGAAGAACTAAGCGATCACCTGAAGCATTGCGGGCTGTTTCACCGGTTCTTTCCTTCCGGCGTCGGAGAAGTTTTTACCGTCGAATCCACAGCGCGGCAAAATCCCGCTTATCTTTTGGATATGGTGAACGGAGGCTTTTCCGCAGGAGGACGGTATTTCTCAATATACGCCGCTGATTCCGACGTAATCCGCGTTACCGGTTATTTGGTAAAACGATCTGAAATGGACAAACTCGCCGGAGGAAGCCGAGTATTGCAGAACACTACCGCCCTCGGACTTGGGGCGGCGCGAAACGCCCGAATTCTGGAACGGAAACGCCGGTGAGACGCCAGCGTCAATAAAATGCCAGCGTCAGTGAAACCCGCCGCGCCGGTCAACCGGATTCTTCGTTCCAGCATTGTCGATGGCCCGGGGAATCGGGCGGTAGTTTTTGTGCAGGGCTGTAATTTCAACTGCGTGTACTGCCACAACCCTGAGACGCAGAATCTCTGTTCTTCCTGCGGAATCTGCGTTGAGGTTTGTCCCGCCGGGGCGTTATCCCTTGAGCGCGGCGAAGTACGGTGGCGGTCTGATCGTTGCGCGTTCTGCGATGCCTGTCTTACAATTTGTCCGCATACTTCCAGTCCGCGGGTTCGGTTGTTGAGCGCGGCAGAGGCGATGGCTGAGATTGAGCCGTCTCTGCCGTTTATCCGGGGAGTTACGGTATCCGGAGGCGAATGTACCTTATATCCTGATTTTTTGAAGTCCTTCGGTTCGCTCGCGCATGAGCGGGGCAAAACTTTTTTTCTTGATACTAACGGCAGTTATGATTTTTCCGCCGATCCTGAACTTCTTGAAATAACTGACGGGATCATGCTGGACGTGAAATCCTTTCCCGCTGAGGCGGAACGGGTTATCCGCCGGAGCGGGTATGATATTTTTTCTGTTCTTGAAACGCTTGCCCGATCCGGGAAACTCTACGAGGTTCGTACCGTGGTAAGTCCGGGGCTTTTTGACGCAACAGCTTTAGTCGATCAGGTGTGCCGACTGATTGCCGATACCGATCCGGCGGTGCGGTATAAGCTGATCCGCTATCGTCCCGCGGGGGTTAGACCTGAAGCCGCGGCAGTCCTGCATACGCCTGAAGACGCGCTCATGGAGCGTCTAGCGGATTCCTGCGCCCGCCGGGGCGTCAGCGCGATTGCGGTTTAGTTTATTTCACAAGGAATCCCCGGCTTAGGAGAAACGCTTCGGCTACTGTTTCGGGTTTCTTTTTCAGAACGTCTATCTGATAATTCATTGCCCGCATAGCCTCTTCATCGATTTGTCCGGCAAGAAGTTCGAGAACCGGCGGCAGTTCGGGAAACTTTTCCAGCAGTTCGGGCTTTACCAATGGAATTGCGTCATAGGGCGGAAAATGCCGCAAATCGTCTTCAAGCACGACCAGTCCGAATTCTTGGAGCAAACCGTCAGTTGAGAACGCATCGATAACGTCGCTCTGATAATTCACCAGCGCGGTATACCGGGGAACCCCGTCCAGCGGGATTATATCTTTAAACCGCATATTATAACGCCGCTGAAGCCCCTGAAGCCCGTCAAAGCGGTTCACAAATTCAAGGGTAGGAGATATAACTAATTGACCGCTGACTTTTGCTAAATCTGAAATAGTTTTGAGATTATATTTTTCAGCCGTATCCGGTCTGACCGCCATGGCGTACGTGTTGTTAAAGCCTAAAGCGGGAAACATGATAAGCCCGTGTTTTTCGGCTAGTTCCCTCTTAACTAACGCATATATTTCAGGCGTCGTAAGATATTCCGACTGTTGAAGAATACTGTTGTACGCGGTGCCTAAATATTCAACGTACATATTTACTGCGTCTTTTTTAAGCGCGCCGAAGATAATCTGAGTGCCTCCAAGATCGAATTGGCGGACTACCGTTAAATCGGTTTTCGCTTCGATGAGCTGGGCGTATAACTCGCTCATCAAATTCTGTTCGGTATAATCTTTTGCGCCGATGATAATCGTATTTTCCTTCGGGCTTATTCTTGAAAATACCATGGTTCCCATAAAGACGGCGAGAACCAGCGCGCTAAAGCCCAGCGTAAGACGGCGTTCTATCCGAATCCGCTTAATATGTTCTCGGTCTAGGGATTGTATATCAGAACGGAGGGATATAGGAGATACGGAGCGTTCGATTCTTGCGGTCAGGAAATCAATAGCCAGCCCCAAAAGGCACGCCGGAATCGCGCCGGAGAGTATTTGCGCGTTGTTGACCGTGCGAATCCCGGAATACACAAGATACCCAAGTCCGCCTGCGCCGATGAACGCCGCAATAGTTACTAATCCTACCGCGGTAACCGCAGAGATTCTTACCCCCGCCATAATAACCGGCATAGCTAAAGGCAGTTTTACTTTAAACAGTATCTGCCGGGGAGTCATTCCGATGCCGGTCGCGGCTTCAACCAGATCGTTAGGGATGCCGTTTAATCCGGCGGCGGTGTTTTTAATAATAGGAAGCAGAGAATATACCACCACCATAAATACGGCCGGACGAGAACCTATGCCCAAAAACGGAATGAGAAACCCGAGAAGCGCAAGGCTGGGAATCGTCTGCACGACATTGGCTCCCCCGAGTACCGGCGGACGGAGCTTTTTCAGGTAGCTGACGGCAATGCCCAACGGCGCACCGATAAGCGCCGCTAAGAACACGGCAAGCACCGTAAGACGGCAATGTTCTATAAAATACCGGATGATTTCCTCTCCGTTTTGCCGCATATACTGTACAAGAAACATAGGGAGCCTCCTTATTGCTCAAAGTATCTGCGGCTTAGAGTCGTTACCAAACTGCTTTTGGTAATAATACCCGCCAATTTTCCGGCGTTATCGATTACCGGCGCCGCGGAAGTTTTTTTCTGTTTCATGTGCCGGAGAATATCTAAGATCGAATCTTGTACTCCGGCTACATATTTGTTTTCTTGCATCATCTGTCCCGCGGGAATCCGGTAATCCGGCGCGTCTTCAATATCTTCCGCATATACCACTCCTTCAAGCCGTCCTTCAGCGTCAACGATCAGAATACTGTCTACACTGCGGGAGCGCATGGTTTCCATACAGCGCAGAAGAGAACGGTCTTTCCGAGCCGCAATAGGCGTACTAAGCATAATATCTTCCGCCCGGATAAGTTCAGGAGTTGTCCAAATCCGGTGTTTTCCCACGAATTTCGCCACAAAATCATCGACCGGATTTTTTAAAATCGTTTCCGGACTATCGTATTGCAGAATTACGCCTTTATTAATGATGCAGATTTTGTTCGCTAATTTTATAGCTTCGTCCATATCGTGCGTTACGAAGACGACCGTTTTTTTGAGCTTGCTTTGAAGCTGTACCACCTCTTCCTGAAGCTGTTCCCTCGAGATCGGGTCTAAAGCGGAAAACGGTTCGTCCATCAAGACAATCTCCGGATCGCAGGCGAAGGCTCTGGCTACGCCGACCCTCTGCTGTTGCCCGCCCGAAAGCTGAACCGGATAGCGGTCAAGAAAGATATCCGGCTGTAACCCTACCATGTCCATAAGAGCCGCGCTTCTTTCCAGATATTCTTTCTTTCTGTTTTTTCCTACGATTTTTCCTAAAGAAGGAACAATTTCAATGTTTTCCCTGATAGTCAAATGAGGAAAAAGTCCAACCGATTGGATGACGTATCCGATATTGCGGCGAAGCTGAAACACATTTTTTGTTTTAATATCTTCGCCTTTGATATAAATACTGCCCGAGGTAGGCTGTAAAAGCCGGTTAATCATTTTGAGTATCGTGGTTTTACCGCACCCGGAAGGACCTATCAAAACCGTAAACTCGTTTTCGGCAATGCCGAAGGATACGTCTTTGATTATTTCCTGATGCTTGTATTTTTTTACCACACGCTTAAACGCTATCATGGTATAGTAATAATGTTCTTTTAAGACCGCTTTCGGCAAGGGACAGGACTTTTTAAAAAAAATTTAAAAAAAGAAAAAACATAACTTTGAAAAATTATTGAAAAGGTATTTCAATTTTTTAGAGAATACGCTATACTTAATTATGCACAATGTAGCGTTATTAGGAGATGAGGCGGTAGCCCTCGGCGGGCTTCATGCAGGGATAAGCGCGTCTTACGGATATCCCGGAACGCCTTCAACGGAAATACTGGAGTATCTCATAGCTCAATACGAGCAGGGCGGACCTATCGCCCGATGGTGTACCAATGAAAAAACCGCGTTAGAAGCGGCTTTGGGGATCAGTTTCGCGGGACGGCGGGCGATGACAACCATGAAACACGTCGGCATGAATGTCGCCGCAGACCCATTCATCAACGCCGCGCTTCTGGGAATCAAGGGAGGACTGGTAGTCGCCGCCGCAGACGATCCCGGAATGCATAGCTCCCAAAACGAGCAGGATTCCCGGTTTTACGCCTCTTTCGCCCTCGTTCCTTGCCTCGAACCCCGAAACCAGCAGGAAGCCTACGATATGACCAGAGAAGCCTTCGAGATTTCAGAACGGTTTCACCTGCCGGTACTGCTCCGGCTTACGACGCGGCTCTCTCACGCCCGGGCGTCGGTCAACCTCGGCGAACCGCAGAGTCAGAATCGCCTTGCTAAAATCGAAGATGCCGCTCAGTGGTCGCTTCTCCCTTTATACGCCCGGCGCAACTATGAGAAACTGCTGGAAAAACAGAAAGCCATCCGCTCCTGGTCTGAGACGCACAAGGTAAATAAGCTCGAACAAACCGATAGAGACCAGCGTTTTGCGGTAATTACCGCCGGACTTGGAGGCAACTATTATGAGGAAAATCTCGACGATTTCGCGCAATTCCGAGGAGGAACACTGCCGGCGCGCCTGCACATCGGCGCGTACCCCATACCGGAAGAATCGGTGCGGCGGCTCTGCGAATACGCCGAAACCGTGCTGGTCATCGAGGAAGGACAGCCTTTCATCGAGGAACGGCTCAGAGGGATTCTGCCTCAGAAAATTAGAATCGCCGGAAAACTCGACAATACCCTCAACCGTACCGGCGAACTCGACCCCGATACCGTGCGGAAAGGGCTGGGACTTCCGCCGAGAGCCAATATGCTCAGTAGGATTTCGGTTCCGCCTTTGCCGGGGCGTCCTCCTCAGCTTTGCCAAGGCTGTCCTCACAGCGACAGCTACGAGACCATCAAGAAAGCTCTCGCCGGACTGGAACCTTTTTCCGTTACCGCGGATATAGGCTGTTACTCCCTTGGAGCTTTACCGCCGCATCAGGCGATTGAGTCTATCGTATGTATGGGCGCTTCAGTCGGCATGGCAAAAGGCGCGGCCGACGCGGGGATTCCCTACGCGTTGGCGGTTATCGGGGATTCCACGTTTCTTCATTCAGGCATACCGGGGCTTATCGACGCGGTTGCGGCGAATACTCCCATGACCCTTGTCATTTTGGATAATTCCATCGTAGCCATGACGGGATGCCAGAAAACCATGCTTCCCTCGGCGCAGTTGCGGAACCTCATTCTAGGACTCGGACTCTCGGCGGAGCATCTCTTGGAACTGGAAGCAAAGAAGCAAGCCATAGAAGAAAACGCCCTTCGCTTGCGGCAGGAAATCATCTACCCCGGGCTCTCGGTAGCGATCTTTAAACGAGAGTGCCTTGAAGCCGCAAGAAAACGAGCCTCTTCCAGCCGCCGCAGTTAAGAGCGGCTCAACCGGTCGGGTTTTAGAAAGCCCTTGATATGGGTCTGAACTTAAACCCGCCGACCATTTTCTTAAATAAGAATCGCTGAAATCATAAATTCCCCTCTTGACATAGTTTTTTTTTAAATGGCATGATAGATTTCAATCTAAACTCAGGAAATGATAGGAATAAACATGAAGACGGTATTTATTAAGCCCGCGGAAGCCGAGCGGAAATGGTTCGTGATTGACGCCGAAGGAAAAGCCCTCGGCAGAGTCGCGGCAAAAGCCGCTTCCATCGTCAGAGGCAAAGAAAAACCTATCTTTGCACCGCACCAGGAAGTCGGAGACTTTGTAGTCGTAATCAACGCCGATAAAATCCTCGTAACCGGCAGGAAAGCCCAGCAAAAACGCTATTATCACCACACAGGATACGTCGGAGGACTCAAATCCGAAACCTTTGAAAAACTCATCGCCCGGCGTCCAGCCGCGCCCGTGCAACTCGCCGTTAAAGGGATGTTGCCCAAAGGTCCCCTCGGCAGAAAACTCCTCAAAAACGTAAAAGTCTACGCAGGCGCAACTCATCCTCACGCCGCGCAGAACCCTACATCCATTACCTTACCATAAGAGGCAAATATGCTCAAAAATCTTGGAATCGGAACAGGCAGACGAAAAACCTCAGTGGCCCGAGTCTATATCCGGGAAGGCTCAGGAACCATCACCGTCAACGGCAAAGCCTTAGCCCAATACTTCCCTCAGGGCGAACACGTCCTCATGGTGAAACAGCCCTTGATGGCAACCGACAGCGAAACAAAATTCGATATTTTGATCAACGTCTACGGCGGCGGCATCCACGGACAAGCCGGCGCGTGCAGACACGCCCTGGCAAGAGCCCTCTGCCAAACCGATCATAGCAATTACGCTAACCTGCGGTCCAACGGCTACCTCACCAGAGACCCCCGTATGGTGGAACGTAAAAAATACGGACAAGCCGGCGCGAGGAGACGCTTCCAGTTTTCTAAACGCTAGTGATTACCGCAATAACATCCCTGCCGGACCCTGAAGCCTCCGCCTACAAAATCAGCTTCTCGGACGGTTCTGTATGTTCAATCAGGACATCGTACCTGCCCCCGGAATATCAGAAATTGCCCAGAGAAAAGGACGAGGAAGAGGACGAACAGGAAAAAGAAGAAAAAATCCGCTTCGCCGGCGAATGTTTCGAGGCGGAACTCGCGGCTCTGCGGTTAATCGCCCGGGCGGAACAGACCGGACGAGGACTGACCGCAAAACTTGAACGCCGAGGGCATAATCCCGAAGCCGCCCGGCAAGCGGTTTCCCGGCTGTCCGCGCTGGGGACGGTCAGCGACCGCCGCTACGCTGAGGTATGGCTGGAGGATCGGGTTTCCCGGAAGGCGGAAAGTCCTCGGCGGCTTCTCGCCGCTCTACGCGGACGGGGCATAGACCGGAAGACCGCCGAGTCAGCTCTCAAATCCGCGCTGACCCTTGAAGCCGAGGCGCGTTTATTGCAGGGATATATGGAACACATCGCTCTGGAAGGACCTGCCCTGAAAAGGACTCTGAAACAGGAAGGATTTTCCTCTGGAGCGATTCAAGCTGTTTTCGAGGATTAGGAAAAAATAAAAAAAATGAGTAACGATACGATTGAAAGGAAGATGGCCTTTTCCGCGGTTATCAGCGGGCGGGTGCAGGGTGTGGGTTTCCGGCACGCCTGCGCGTATGAGGCTCGCCGGCTGGGGCTGTGCGGGTGGGTAAAAAACGCTTGGGACGGGTCCGTTGAGGTATGGTCTGAAGGTCCGGTTTCGGCACAGGAATGTTTTCTCGGGTGGCTCAGAGAGGGACCGCCTTTCGCGAGGGTCAAATCGATACGAACCGCCCCTGAAATTCCTACCGGGAAATACCAGAATTTTTCGGTGCAATATTAATTTTTCTTTTTTAAAAAAGACCGCTTGCTTTTTTTTATCGGTATGTATATACTGAGCGTATACGGGATTACGCTACGGCATCCCCCCAAAGAGATTTGTTAAAGCGGCCGTCATATAACGGTATTATCCAAGCTTCCCAAGCTTGTGACGCGGGTTCGACTCCCGTCGGCCGCTTAACGGTTCTGAATCTTTTTGATGCGGTATGAATAATAAAAACATGATTCAGAAGACCATTTTTATTGCAAAACGGCGACATGATCATCAAAAACGGCTCACTGTACCGCTATCGGCAAGTGTTATCTAGCTTTCGCTCTCGATGCGTTTCCTTATGAAGGTATATACTTTGAAAAAACGTAGTAATTCTAATTTTTAAGATGATAGTATATCTGTTTTAGATTTTTAAACTATAGCCGTTTTTTTTAGAAATTTCCGGCGCAATATGGCAGAGGTGTCTTGTACAAAAAGAGCGATACCGATAGTATGACGCAGGAGGCTTTACATGAAAAAAGATATTATTCTTGCAGGCGTCGGCGGACAGGGGGTGCTTTCCATTGCCGTTATCATAGCTCAGGCCGCGGTCAAAGAAGGCTTATCGGTGCGGCAATCCGAGGTACACGGTATGGCGCAACGGGGGGGCGCGGTCCTAGCGCATCTCCGCATTGCGGACACTCGGATCGCTTCAGACTTAGCGCCCCAAGGCGGGGCGGACCTTATTATTGCTATGGAACCGCTGGAAAGTCTCCGGTATCTCCTCTGGCTTTCTCCGGAAGGGGCATTAGTAACCGCGGCTGAACCGGTGCGTAACATAGGCAATTACCCTGATCTTCCGCTTATTCTCGAGACTATCCAGCGTATTCCGCGTCATCGTATTCTGGACGCCGGCGCGTTGGCGAAAGAGGCGGGACTTGCGCGGGCGGTAAATATGGTTATGGTCGGCGCGGCTTCGCCGTTTCTGCCGGTTTCAGCGGAAACGCTTGAGCGGACCATCATGGATTCATTTGCGTCCAAGGACTCTTCGGTAATACAGGCAAACCGGAAGGCTTTCGCCTTGGGCAGGGCGGGCTGACCGCCTGTTGAAGATGGCGTCCGGCTGAAAAACGCCGCCGCCTTCGGAACCGCTGAATTTTAGAAACCCGCTCTTGACAGAATATAAAAAAATCTATATTATATTTATATTTTAGTATCGTAGGTATATTTTTATATGAAAAAACCTGTAGAAAATATGGATACATTGTTGAGCCAGTGGAATCATTTCGTATCTCCGTCGAACAGCCACGAGGTTGGCAACTTCGATTCGTTTCCGGCTATCGTACGAATCAATTCCGATAAAATCAGCTCTTTTCTCGTTATTTCCGGCGATGAAATCCTTCTCATTGATGATGCAGGCAATTGGGACTGGTGTAAGAAGAACATCGACCGCGTTGACGCGCTTGTAAAAGAGTTAAAACTGGATTTTTCCCTGTATAAAAACCAATTTGAAGCCGTTCCGCTTACGCTCTATGTTCATTTGAACGCTGAAAAAAAGATACTTTCTTTATCGGACATTGAATACCGCGCGCGGTTCAAACCTTCCGGCAAAGATCCGATTATTCAGTTTGAAAACGGCGGATACAATGTGTACCGCAAACATTCTAAATCGTATTTGTACGGTCTTCACTGCATCATTTTACCAGAGGCGAGGATTGTACGGTCTATAGAAGCCTTCTACAAAGTTGCCGGAGAAGGGGTATTGGAGGTATAAAATACGAGTATCGGCGCGTCTTTTAGGAATACTGCATTACGCGGTATTGGTTTTTTGCAATTAATCTTAGGAGTTCAATATGGTTGAAACCATTAAAAAGATTTGGGACAACTCCGGCAGGGAGTGGTCCGACCAAGAAGATTATGAATGGATAGTAAAATGGATGTCTTCGGAGTTGAGCCGTCACGCGTGGAAACCTGTCTCTGTATCCCGAGACGTTTCAGAGTGTATATATTACAGTTCCGCGGAGTTTATGGGCTATGAGGAAATTCATCTTTTAGACAACTGCCTTCGCTACACCATGACTAACGACGGACACGAGGATGAAGACGACTACAAAGTTATGATATGGTTTAATACCATAACCGATGCCATTCAGTATTGGCAGGATCATATCCAGATTCCGATTCAGGTAAAGGATATGACCATATAAGACTGAAACCCAGAGCCGGTAAAACGAAGCCTATCGCCGCTGACTGCCGGCGTTATACCGAAACAAGAGGAATAGCCTATCCTCTTGTTTTTCTTTTTTCGCTTTGCTGAGGAGGTTGCTCAGATCATTGTAGAAATACTGGAAAAGAAATGCAATCTTTCTAATCCGGTTTCTGACATTCAGCAGACTTGGGATTGGCTGTCGCGGGTAATAAAATCGAAAACGTGGTTTTCAATGCGGAATCAGGTGAGAACCGAGGCTTCTCTGTTTCGGTCTACCGGCGTTTCTGAAAGAGAGCTGGTCCTGCTGGTTGATAATACCC
>JAIRPH010000201.1 GCA_031257135.1 Spirochaetaceae bacterium | reverse complement strand
CGATAATAGTTATGGTTTGTCCTTTATCAACATTGGCAACCCTGTTTATTTCGGAAGAAAGAAAATAGACGTCCACCGAATCGTTGCCTGCGCCTGCAAAACGCACAAAATAGCTCCCTTTGGAGCTTTTCCCGATCTCTTTGACAACCGCGGTTATTCTAAGCGTCTTTCTTTGATAAGAGGAATCAGCCCTAACCGCGTTTGCCGTATATGCTTCAGCCAAGTCGGCCGCGCTTACTTCTATCGCTCGCGCCTGGTAGTTGGCTAGTTGTTCCATCGTCCCCCGCTCGGCTTTCCATTGTTTCCACTCCTGTAACTCCTGATCCGACGCAATGGTTTTACCGGCTTCGGTGAGCCGCTGGGAAATAATGGACTCAACCTGCGGATTATTCGATTCAATCCCTATCCGCTTGATGCCGCTCAAGTCCAGACGGGCGGGTACGGTATAAGCCACTGGAACAGTCGCCGTTTTACATCCGAGCAGGATACAGGAAAAAACCGCCGCCGCGATTCCGAAAAAGAGTCTTATTTTCATAAGCTACTCCTTGCAGGCTAAGACCGCCTCGATGCGGACTCAGCCGGTTGTAAGATACCCGCCTTCAAAAGCGGATTTTCGGGTCAAAGACCCATTGGAATACTGCCGGTTTTCTGAAACAAGCTCTAAAAATCAGAAGCCTCTTACAGAAACTCAAGAATGTTTTCCTATGGTTCAATATATAGATCGTAAAGGTTTTTGTCAATCGGCTGGCTCTTATGCTTTGATAAAAAAACAGCAGACAGGAGAATACGGTATCGGTGATCAGCGGTCAGGAGTTACGGGCTATTTTGGGCAAGGGCATACGGTTTTACCGTCAGCAGAGGCAGTTATCTCAAGCCGCCCTTGCGGAAAAGGCGGATATTTCAATCACCTTCCTCAGCAATATAGAGCGAGGTCTCAAGTTTCCTACATCGGACACTCTATCCGCCATAGCCAATGGGCTGGACGTAGAGGTGTACGAATTATTCCGGCATGACCATTCCCCCGCGGAACGCCGGGCTTTGTTTGAGCGGTTTAAAATCGACATAACGCAAAACGTCTTGAAAACCCTTGAAGTGGTCTACAATAACTACGAAGAATGACCGGCGGCGCAAAGCCCTCGACCTCTTGTTACCTTCGCAACGGCGGTATATACTGGACAGGCGTTTTTGAAGCTGTCCCAGCCGGCTGGGAATATTTTACAGGAAGCTGGAAAAGTTTTACAGGAAGCTAGGAATATTTTACAGCCGGCTGTAGAAGTTTCACGGGAGGCTGGAAAAGTTTTACAGGAGGCTGTGGAAGTTTTACGGGAGGCTGGGGATATTTTACAGCCGGCTGGAAAAGTTTCACGGGAGGCTGGAAAAGTTTTACAGGAGGCTGGATAGTTTCCGCAGGAGGCTGTAAAAAACGCAAAAATAGACGGAATTACAGGAGGTTGATATGTCTGGAGGCGATTGGATACCCACGAGGGAACAAGATGTAGTTGATTTATGCCAGAAATGGGGCGTTACGCTGGCGGATTCCGCGAAAGTAGCGGCTTACGGCTGGGATCAGGCTGAAGTTACGGAGGTTTCAGGTAAGATAAGCGGCTTTTTGACCGCTCGTCTCGCGTACGAAGGGGACGATTCATCGGCGAAACGGCTCGCCAAAGACGACGCTAAGGAAGAAGCCATAGACGCAATGCGGGATTTCGCTAATTCCTCTATTCGCTTCAACAAAAAATTGGACGATCCGGCTAAATTATACTTGGGGATTCGTCCCAAAGACGCTACGCCGACGGCTCATCCCGCGCCTGCAAGTCAGCCTGAGACGGCGGTTGAGAATACGCCTAATCACTTTGAACACAAGGTCATAGCCCTGAATCACGAGGGCAAGCCCGCCAAGCCCGCCGACGCCTACGGGGTGCGCTTCGCGTGGCAGGTGAGCGGGACAAAACCGGCTTCAGGCGCGGACTTGCCGAAGTCGAAATTCAGCCGGAAGCCGATCCTCGTGATAACCCACACCGAAGCGGACAAGGCGAAAATCGCCTACTACGCCGCCTGTTACGAAAACGGCAAAGGCGAAACCGGACCGTGGTCGCCTGTGGAAGAAGCTATCATCGGCTAGGGTTTTTCGCCGGAACGATTATGCCGAATGTCTGTTTCCGCGGCGACTCATACAACGCCGTCGGAACTCATCGGCGAAATGGCGCGGGCGCGGGCGTCGGTTTCCGCAGAAGGATGAAAAATCTTTTTTTGGTACTCCGAAGGGGAAACGCCGGCGTAGCGGCGGAATACCCGGGTAAAATAGTAGGCGTTCTCGAAGCCCAGCATATAGGAAATTTCATATATCCGGTATTTCCCCTGCCTGAGCAGAGCGCACGCCCGTTCAATCTTAATCATGTTGATGTAGCCCATCAGATTTTGATTCAGCTCTTTCTTGAAGATAGTAGACAGATAGCCGGGCGAAATAGCGGCGTGATCCGCCACATCCCGTAGCGCGATAGGACGATCCAGATTGTCAAGGATGTACTGCTTCGCTTTGGCGATAATCCCCGCGTGTCCCGCCGCGGTATCCGGCTTCTTTTCCGCCGCAGAGGGCGGAAAAGACGGAAGCCCGTTCCGCCATGCGCCGATCTCCTGACGGTTCTCCGCCCGCCGGGAAAAGATTACCCTAACGTCAAGCCCCGTAATCTGAACGGAAGTCTTTTTGAGCTGTTCCTTGAAAATATCCGCCCGGATTTCCCAGCCGTCCCGAGGCAGATTCCAGATGAATACCAGAATAGTCCGATCCTCTCCGCCGTCAGTCCGGGAAAAAACCAGATGCTTGGAGAAAAACGACGCCGCAAGCCGCCGAATAATTTCTTTTTCCCAGTCGTAAAGCCAATCGGTTTCTTCCGCCCCGGACTGAGGTTGGGGTACAATAAAAGCCAGCGCAAAGCCGGAAAGCATCTCCGCCTGCTCCAGAAGCGCGGCGTTCTCCGCGGAAAAGACCGAGGCTTTATCCGCCAGCGCACGCGCGGAACGCTCGATGCGCCCGGAAAAACCGGCGTTCCCGCAGTCGCGGTTGAGCCGGCGCAAAGCGTTCCGCGTTTCCCATTCCGCAACAGCCCGGACAAGCGCGCGTTCCATTTCAGCCGGCTCAAGGCGGTTCTTGATCAGATATTCCACCGCCCGGTTCCGCAGAGATTCCCGGGCGAGGTCGAATTCCTGATGGTTGGTAAGCATGATAAAAACTATTTCAGGAAAGGCTTCGTTCGCTTTTTTCAGCACCTCAATGCCCGAAACATCCGGCATGGCGATATCGCAAATCACGATGTCAGGCTTTTCCTGTTCAATGAACTGCAAGGTCTCGGTTCCCGAAACCGCGCCGCCAACGACGGTACAGCCGTTTTTCTCCCAATCAATCAGATGCCGCACGCCGGAAAGCGCAATCGGTTCGTCGTCAGCCAGCAGTACCCTAAGCATTTCCGCCTCCTTCCGTGTTCAAACGCGCCTCAAGCCGCGCCGTAACCCGGGTAAATCGTCCCTCCGCGCTTTCAAAGGTAAGTCCCGCGCCGCCGCCGTAGAGAAGCCTCAGCCGCTCATGCACGTTCTTCACCCCGATATTGTTCAGCGAAGTACCGCTTTTCCCCGCATCCAGATTCAAAATGGTTTTCAGCTTCTCCTCGCATATCCCCAGCCCCGAATCCTCGACCGATAACGCCAGAAAACCCCCTTCCAGCGCGGCTTCGATGACAATCGTTCCGAAACAGCCCGACGGCGCAATGCCGTGAATAATGGCGTTCTCAACCAGCGGCTGAAGCGTCAGCTTAGGCACCAAATAGCGATTAAAGGACGAATCAATGCTGATAGTCATGCTGAAAATCCCCATAAACCGGACGGACATGACCGCGGCGTAGTCCTCAAGAAGCCGCAGTTCCTCTTCCAGCGGGATAATATCGTCAGAACCGCCCGCGATATTCCGCAGGAGACTGATAAGGCTCCGAGTCATGCCCGCGATGCCGGCGTTTTTCTGGATTTTAGCCATCCACTGAATCGAATCTAGCGTATTGTAAAGAAAATGAGGGTTGATCTTCGTTTGCAGGAGAACGATTTCAGCGTTTTTCTGCCGGCGGAAACTCTCTTCGGTTTCGGCTAAGAGCCGGGCGATACTGCCGGACATTTCGTTCAAGGCTTTGCCGATTTGACCGATTTCATCCCGGGGTTTCTCAATTTCCGGGTCGTAGGAAAAATCGTTCATGCCGATCTTTCTAATCCTGCCGATAAGCCGCTGTATGGGCAGAGTCAGCGTTACCGAGAGGGTCAGCGTCAGCCCCGCGGCCGCAAGAATAAAACCCGCCGCCGCTATGAGAACCGTATAAAACACATCCCGGTCGTCAGGACGCAGTTCAGTCACATCAACTCGGTTATACAGGATAAGCGGCGCGTCCTTCAAAGCCAGTACATCCAGCCGGAAACTGCGCCCATCCTGTTTGTAGCGCATACCGCCGCTCAAGTCCTGCCCCCGGGGAAAACCAGCGGTTTCATCGGTCAGCTTCGCTGAAGGGGAAATAAAAAGCCCTCCCGCCGCCTCCCGCGCCGCAAGCCCCGGCAAAAGAGGATAATCCCTGAAAATATCAGTAACCATGTCCAGCCGCGCCTCCACATAAATCAACCCGCCGCCGCCGTTATGGTAACTCCGCACCGGAAAAATGAGCGCGTAACAATCGCGCTGGTTGTGTACGCCGATTGAAGGTCCAAAACCATTGACCCAGTTTCCGGCCGCGGCGTATTCAGCGTACAGCGGAAAAGCAAAAAGCCGCGCCCGGTCGCTGACTTCCCCTTCCTGCCGTCCCTGCCCCTGAACAAACAGATCCTCTCCGGCAGACAAAATAAATTTATTAATGTACACGTTCGCCGGACATACCCGAATGTAGGCGTTGAGTTTGTCCTGCACATCCAGCGCAATCCGCAGTTTTTCCTTCGCGCTCAAATCCCGGCGGGATACCGCCCGAATCACCAGCGGATCATTGGCGCAGAGTACCGCCAGCGAAAAAAGTTCAGCAAAATTACGATCCAGCCGGGACTTCACCGTCTCAAGATACATCCGATCCATCTGTTCAGCCTTTGCCGATACGGTCCCGAACAAGTAGGTATAAAGAAACATCGCGCCTGCAACCCCTATCACCATCAGGTACAACGCTACCGCGAGGATAATTTTATTCCGCAGACGCTGGAAGGTCTTCATAGACCTTATTATACGCTATAAATCCGGGAAACACAGCGGTAACGGTTATCTTTGAAGCGGTATGCGCCGGGTCTGCAATGTGCAGGACAGGAGCCTGCGTTTTCATGGTTTTGATCATGATGATACACGCCTTATCGGACTGTACCGTAACGCCGCCATGCTCGAACCCGCCCGGCTCGTAAAAAACGATTCCCAATATATCAAGGTCTTTATGATATACGGCTTGAACCGCGGCGGTATTATCCCATATCTCCACAGACCGCTTCCGCCGGTAGTCATTCATTTCCTGTTCCGAATATTTCCCCGGAACAACGATATAGGCGTATTCCCCATCGGCTGGGTTTTCCCCATGATTCAGCCACAGAGCGAATACATTTTTAGTTATCATTTCATCGGACTGGGAACGGTTAATATCCCGCCAGCTTCCGGTTTGGGCGTCAACGGAAACGCCGATTTCGCCGCCCCGGGGAAACAGATAGCCTATTCCGCCGTGAAGAACCCAGTCCGGCGCATCGGGATAGGTACGCTCGCCCCGGCCGAGGACGGATACGCCGCCCCCAGCGGAAACCAGCGCGTCCCCGTTCAGCAGACATTGATTGACCGTAGTGTTGACGAGGAAGCCCGCCCCGGCGTCGGTGGCGTTGATGCCGCTTCCGAGACATACGACCTCGTCGTCAAAGAAAAACCACGCCTTTTTCGCTGAATTGCCGGTATACTCCGCATCGTACGCGTAGGCCGTAACGCCGTAACGGGAATCCGAAAGACCTCCGGCAAAATCCGCCGCGCCGTACACGCACCATTCTTTAGGCGGAAGCGGAATGACGTCTCTTTGAACGCAAGTAACCCCGGGAATTCGCGTCCAGTTCCACACCGGAAAAATGTCCGCGTACTCATCGCCTCGAAGAGCGATATTGACAGCCCCGTCGGAAGCGTAATAGCCCTTCAGGTTTTCGCCGTTGCCGTATTCAATGCGGCCGGTTCGTTTTGAAGCCAGCCGCACATCGAACGCATAACCCGGCCGGATATGAAGAGTATACTCGCCGATAGGGTAGAACGTATGCTTTGGCGTAACGCCCCAGTCCGGGGCTACTTCGCCTCGGGCCCGCTTGATAAAATCATCGTAAACGCCGGCATGAGCGGGGTCTATTTGTTTCATCCGCTCCGCATAGACGGTATCCGCGGCGGCCGCTCCCCGGCGGCTTAATACGCCCCGCCCGCCGACGGTGAACAGCGCGTATCGTCCGCGATGAGCCGGCAGAAAGGTTTCGTGGAAAAAGCGGGCAACAATCTCCAGCTTTTCCCGGGGCAAAGCATAGGGCGTTCCTGCGGTACAAAACGCAAAAAACGAAATCCCTTTGATAAAATCACTGCCGTAACCTATCGTATACACCTGCCTGCCGTGCTGAAAATACGAATAATCCCGCTGAATACCCTCATCGCCGCCTATGTCAACCGCTTGAAATAGGCGGGCCGCGGTTGCCTCAAGCAGGGCTTCGTCGTTGGAAAGGCAGGCGCGATAGAGCCAATGCAGGGCAATATCCGTCTTGTTCGCGCCGGTCCAGTCCGCGGGATCGCCGCCTTCAGTTTTCATCCGTTCCAGAATGTCCGTTTCAAGCGGTTCAGGTATCCGCCGCGGACTCTTACGCATCTGTATTAGAATACGCCCCAGCCGTTGGGGGGACGCTATCTGCTGATACCACCAATTATAGTATTCATGGTTCCACTCATGCCAATACCGGAGACTCGCGGTAATTTTGGCATACAGATCATCGTTATTGAAGAACGCGCTTATCGGCATGGTATAAGCCCGGGCGAAATTGTATACGTGATCAAGATGAACAATAGGCGTCCAGTTCGCGCGGGAAACGTCGGCGTAATTAATGCTGGAAAAAGCCCCTGAATCAGTCCAAGCCTGAAGTTCGCTTTTTACCGCATCGTCTAAGCCGGGCGGAACCTCTTTTTCGTTTTCCGTCCGGATGCGATCCATGATAAGGCTGAACATATCCGGCACAGCTATACATCCCATACGCGTCCAAGAGTTAACGGCGGCTGAGCGGCGTAGGGAACCATGCCGGGTTCATGCTCGAATTCAAGGGCTATGACGGTTACGCCCAGAGGGTCCCGGTCTTCTCTTAGGGGAACGCCGAAATTGATGCGGTATTTTTCCTGCGTAAAGGAAAGGCTCCGTCCGTTCCAGAGGAGCCGGGCAGACCGGAGTTTGCCCGTAAGCCCTGCGATAATGAGGTCTCCTGATTCGGGCCAAATCCAGTTCCATGCGTAAACGGTATTACCTTTGCGGCTGAGAGAAAGCAGGCGTCCGCCGACGCCGCGGATTCCCTTAAAGTTATAGAGTTTGCCGTAGACTCCTTCGCCGTTTTGCGAAAGCCATTTCCCGACAGCCTTGAGGGGTTCACGCGATTCAGGCGGAATCGAGCCGTCTGGTCCGGGACCGATATTCAAAAGCAGATTGCCTCCGTTTGACGCGCAGACCGCGAGCATACGCAGGATGCGGGGCGCGTTATAACTGTACGGCTCGGCTTGTTTCGAGTCAATGTAGCCCCAGGAAAGTCCGTTGAAGGTCATGCACGATTCCCAGTCGCGCCCTTCCTCGGGGACGACCCGTTCTTCCGGCGTGCCGAAGTCTTCAGGCAACAGACTGCGGTTATTGATGATAATATCCGGCTGAAGCGCGCGGAGCCGCTGATTCATCTCCAGCGAATTCCAGCCCTCAAAGGTTTCCATGGGACGGGCAACATCGTACCACAGTATGTCGATTTTGCCGTAGTTGCTCAAAAGTTCTTCGTTAAGGCTGTAGATATAGTCGGTAAACCGTTTGCGGGCATCGCTGTCGTAAGCGGACCTTCCGCCGTCAGGATGATGCCAGTCCATGAGGGATGAATAAAAGCCGATTCGCAGTCCGTTTTCGCGGCAGGCTTCGGCAAACTCCCGTACGATATCGCGTTTGGGACCATAGTTTACGCTGTTAAAAGGATTTACCGCGGAATCCCACAGGCTGAAGCCTTCGTGATGCCGCGTGGTAAGGATCATGTACTTCATGCCCGCGCTTTTAGCAAGCCTCGCCCATTCGCGGGCGCACTCCGGCGCGGGTTTAAACCGGTCCGCGAGTTTTTCGTACTCCCTCGGGGACCAGTTTTCCGACGCCATTGCCCATTCATGATGACCCAAAACGGAATACAGCCCGATGTGGACAAACATTCCGAACCGGGCTTCGCGCCACCAAGCCATCCGCGCGTCTCTGCTCGCGGTAAGGCGTTCCTCATATTCCGTCCGTGAAACAAGATTCGCCATAATCTACCCCTTTAAGCCTGTATTAGCGACCCCTTCAACAAAGAACCGCTGGAACAACGCGAACACAATAAAGACTGGAACAAGCGATACTACGGATGCCGCCATGATAAGCCCGTATTCGGTTGAGTACACTCCCATAAACATACGGATGCCGAGCGGTATCGTCTTGAGCCGTTCCGAGTCAAAATAAATAAGCGGACCCATGAAGTCGTTCCAAACATTGACAAACGTGAATATGGTAAGCGTCGCCAGTACCGGTTTTGACAAGGGTAGCATTATATGAAAAAAAGAGCCGTATTCGTTTAAGCCGTCGATACGCGCCGCATCCAACAGCTCGTCAGGAATACTCTGATAAAACTGCCTAACAAGAAAAACGCCGAAAGCCGTGAAACAATGCATGAACACATAGCCCAGATGGGTGTTTGTAAGATGCAGTATCCGCATTTCGGTATATTGGGGAAGCATATACACTTGCCAGGGAATCGCGATGGTCGCAATGTAAAAGAAAAAGAGCGTATCCCGTCCGGGGAAACGGCACTTCGCAAATCCGTACGCGGCGAATGCGCTTGTAAAAAGCTGGATTACCGTAACGATAATCGAAAGTTTGAAGGAGTTAAAAATAAACAACGCGAAGTTTATTTTTCCCCAGATAACCGAATAATTACTCCACACGGGGTTTTTCGGAATCCATTGAATAGGCACGGCGAAAACATCCACGTCATGCTTGAGCGCGGAGGAAAGCATCCATATAAAAGGCAAGAGCGCGATAACCGTTATCGCCGCAAGCAGAACATAAACGCCTAAGCGCGTAATATAATTGCGTTTTTCAATCATTGCCCCCTCCTATTCCGATAATTTCTTTTCCACTCGGAACTGGAAAAAAGTAATCCCTCCGACAATTAGGAACAGCACAAGCGCCGCCGCGCTGGTTCTTCCGTAATTGAAATAGATGAAGGCGTTGTTATAAATATAATTGCTTACCAAAGTTGTTGCAGTACCCGGGCCGCCTTCGGTGAGCGCGAAAATTATATCAAACGATTTAAAACTGTTTATCGTCATCATGAGTACGACGAAAAACGTCGCGGGCAAGAGCAGGGGCATAGCGATGCGCCAAAAATACTGAACCCCGGTCGCGCCGTCGATGCTTGCGGCTTCGTGCAGTTCCCGCGGAATATTTTGCAGAGCCGCAAGATATACAATCATATAGTATCCCATACTGCGCCATACCGAGACGATGATAACCCCGGGAAGCGCCCATTTTGTCGTGCCGAACCAGCCCGGGGGATTATCAACGCCTAATACGCGCAAAAACATATTGATCGGACCGGGAGGCGTTTTCATAAAGAGCTGTTGCCAGACGACCGCGATGGCAATAACGCTCGCCACCGAGGGAAAGTAAATCGCGCTCCTGAAAAAAGTTTTCGCCCTAATGCCCTTGTTAAGCAGTACGGCAAGCCCCAATGACGCAAACATGGTGAGGGCAACGCAAGACGCGGTGTACAGAAATGTACGCCAAATCGAAGCGCGGAATACGCTGTCGCGGAATATCATGAAGAAGTTGTCCAGGGCGACAAACTTCATCGGGTTGAATCCGTCCCATTTCATCACGCTCAATACAAGCGAAAACAGCACGGGTATCAGCACAAAAACAAAAAAACCCGCGAAATTCGGTAAAATAAAAGACAAGCCAACCAACGTATTTCGCGCCGTGAGGGAATAGCGTTTCGCCATACTCAACTCCTTTGTTTTTTTATTACAGGACGATCTTCCAAAACTTTAATTTTTGAAAGAGCCGTTAAAAATGGCTCTCCCAAAACGCGAGCCTCTTGTAGCTCGAAAATTTCGGGAAAGCCTCATATAAAAAATCTTATCTACCTAAAATCTCTTTTGAACGCTTTGCCATGTTCGCAAGCCCCGCGTCAATCGTAACTTCTTTGAGCATGATGAGGCTGTGTTCCTCGCCCAGCATTTGATTTACCTCGGCGACGTTATCGACATAAGGTCTATCGAGGGCAATGTTTTTCACGGCGAGAGCCTCCGCAAGACCTTCAGGCATACCCGGAACGGATGCTATTATGTCGAGGCTATCGCTGTTGGCGCGGCTCGGGAAAGTCGTCCATTTCGCGTAAATATCCGCGCCTTCCGCGCCGGTAACAAACTTCACGAATTCCCATGCTTCGTCTTTGTATTTGGATGCCGCGTTTATCGCCATCGGGGTAACTGAGCCGACAGTCCAGCCCGCGGGGACGCCTTCGGGGTGCGGCAACGTGGCAACGCCCCAGTTCATCTTGATATCGCCTTTATCAATCGCGTCTTTTATCGTATTCGCGTTCCAGAAGCCCATCGGCAACATAGCGATATTGCCGCGGTTGAATACGGCGCCGTAACCAAGGTTTCCGGCTTTGATGCTACCGTAATCCATGATCGCCTCGGCGTCCTGTAGGCGCAGAATCATCTCGTAAGAGGGTTTCATGAAACTATAGTCTGTTTCAACGATAGTATGCTTGCCGTCCTGCACCGCCCAGTTCTGTACGCAAGCCTGCCATGTGTGAATATGCGCGCCGTAGACTTTATTGCTACCGGAGCCGGAAGTCATCTTCAGGGCAAGCTCTTCAAACTGCGCCCAGGTCATATCGTTTGAAGGGTAGGGGACGCCGGCTTTATCGAAGACATCTTTATTATAGAAGAGGACATAGTAACTCGTACTCGCCGGAAGGGCGACGAGTTTTCCGCCGATGTTAAAGCGTTCCGCAAGCCCGTTGAAGTCGGCAAGGTTAATGTTATCGCGTTTGACATAAGCCGAAAGATCGGCGAGTTGCCCTCGGCTTGCGATTCCGGGCGTTGTATCGCCGTCTTTTATCCAGAACGCATCCACCTGACTGCCGCCGTTCAGCATGACCGACAACTTATTCGTATAATCGGACGCGGGAATGTCAATCACTTCAATCTTGATGGCGGGGTGAGACGCGTTAAAAGCGTCAACCAATTCTTTGTAATACTGAATCGTTGTAACATCCCAAACCGCAACCTGAATCGTAACCGGACCTCCGCTTGGCGCGGACTGCTTCTGTTTGCTACAGCCGAAAAAGGCAAACGCCGCCCCAATCAGCAAAACCGCCAAAACCGTTCTTTTCATTCTTTACTCCTTAGTTTTATTTTTGATGTTGGAAAGGATCGTCTCTTTTATTCTATTGTAAAAGGCTTTTGAGGAAGCAGGCGTATCTTTTTTTGGAAAAGATAATACTTTTTTCGGAAACCGCAGGGAATTTTATTATACTTTTTTTGAAACTAATAAATTTTTAATCCGGCAAGATCATGCCTTTCTGCCTTTGCCGCGTTTTTTCTCGTCCCGGAAAAGCTCCCCGCTGAGTTTTTGGTACAGCTCGAACAGATACGCTACCCGCTCGCTGTCGTCAGCGAAACTACGCCCGTACGCGGCGTTTACGGCTTTGTCCTGCCATTCGCTGACAAAAGCATCGGCCCGGGTCTTAATCTCATTCCACGAAAGTACCGCCATACCGACAGTATTGCCCAAAACGCCCGTAATGACAAGCGGGTCCGAATCCTCCCGGCGGGCAGTTTTTTTTAAAATTTCAAAAATTAAAAATTTGTTGATATTTCTTTTATCTCGGGTTATATTTTTAGTAGAGTTTTACGAAATGGATAAATTTTTTTTAAAAAATATACTAAAGTCTTTTGACCCCGATGCCGATACTCGCATATCGCATATCGCATATCGCATATCGCATATCGCATATCGCATATCGCATATCGCATATCGCATATCGCATATCGCAATTATGAGGGCGAGATCGGCTTTGTCAAGTACCTAACCCCTAAATTCAGTCTTTTTTTAAAAAATATTTTCTCTTTAGAAAAATATCTTTTTCCCTTCAGTAAAAAGCCGGAGGTCTCTGTATGGAGACCTGCCGGTTTTTATATTTTTATGCTAATCCCATGTCCAGAAGTTCCAGTTCTACAGGGATTAGAAAGGAGTATACCATGAAATTGAAACATGGTCTCATGTTCGGGTTCGCCGCGATTTTCCTTGCGGCGATTTTTTCCTTTACCGCCTGCGGCGGCGACAAAGACGACGACGACCCGCCGCCGCCAGCCCAAAAAAGCCTGACCCTCACCGGTTTCAGTGGTATTTATGAAGGTATGTATGTTATGGCGTCCATGGGGGATACTGCGGACCCTGCTCTGTCGATTATCGGTGCCGCCAGTTATAGCAGTTCCGGCGCAACGTTGGTTCAAATTAGCGGCGGACAAGTAGTCCTCCCGCTGTGGAGTGTCAACCAAAGCACTGCCAGTGTATCGGCATATAACGGAAGCAATACCGTAAGTGGAATGTGCGTGATTTATGCGACTAGTTCCGTATCGATGGATGGATCGGTCGATTCTGTTCGCTACGGTTCTTTTAGCAACGCGAATCTCGGCGCACCCTCTCCGACGGTTGCAGTTACTATTCAATAAGCGGAAGCCTAGAACACAGAGAAAGCCCTCGGGATGAGGGCTTTTTTTATCGGGCGGGATGACCGCCGATTCCGGTTACGATATAGCCGCGCGTTTTCCCAGCATTTCAGCGATAAGCTGGAAATCGCTTCCCGAAGGGTTTTGAAACACTCTAAGCCCGAATTGGGGCATAATCGCCAAAAGGTGGTCGATTATATCGGCTTGAATCCGCTCGTAGTTGATCCAAACTTTATCGGCGCAAAAGAGGTACAGTTCCATTTGAATCCCATTTTCGTCAGGCTGTAGGTAGCGTACCATATTGGTAAGATTTTTCGCGGCGTAGGGCAGGTTTTTCAGGTAGATTTCAGTATACGCCCGGTACGTGCCGAGGTTGGTCAAATGCCTGCCGGATACATAATCCTGATCAGGAATGTTGAGGCTTCGGTTGTGGGCGGTTATCTCTTCCATTTTGGTCCGCATATATTCGGACAGAGCGGGAATTTTCGATAAGGTTTCAATCTCTTCCTGCGTAAGAAACCGCACAGACCGCATATCGATATACAGCGACCGCTTAATGCGCCGTCCGTCGGATTCGCTCATGCCCCGCCAATTCTTAAAACTGCCCGAAATCAGCGCGTAAATCGGGATGGAAGTAATCGTGTTATCCCAATTTTTCACCTTTACCGATTGCAGATTCATGTCGATTACAAAACCGTCGGCGTTGTAGTTGGGCATTTCTATCCAGTCGCCGATGCGGATCATATCGTTGGAGGAAAGTTGCATACCGGAAACAAATCCTAAGATAGAATCCTTGAAAACCAAAAGCAGTACCGCGCTCATCGCTCCAAGACCGCTTAAAATCCCCAGAGGCGATATGTTGAGAATAGTGGTTATCCCAAGAACGAAGCCTATCAGATAGAGAAATACTTTCACAAGCTGGATATAGCCTTTAATGGGTCTGCGTTTTGCGATTTCTTCGGCGTCATTCTGATAGATCAAATGCGCCCCGTCGAGAAAAGCCGCGCAGATGTGCGCGGTAATAAGGGCAATATACGCCATCACCAGCCGCCGGATAAACACGGTAGTTCCCGCGTCAACCTCCAGAAACGAGGGAATCAGCAGGTACGCGGCAAGCGCGGGGATCAGCCGGGACAGGCGCAAGAAAAAATGAGCTTCTTCAAGGCGGTCATCCCAAGTGGTTTTCGTATTTTTAACGATCTGGTGTATAACCGTCCGAAGCGCGGTTGCGGAAAGTTTCGCAATGATCAGGATCATTGCGATAAAAATCAGCAGGGATACGGCGTTGTTGAACCGCCCTACCCAGGGTTCTTTCAGTCCGATATTCCGCCATAATGGTAAAAGAAAATCATCAATAATATTCGGCATACTTATAATATACGATTTTTCTTGACAATCCGCCAATATAGATACATTATATAAAAATTAAAGACTGTACAGCACAAGGAGAGCTTGCATGAGCCACAGGACGGATCTTATCAAAAACGTTACCATAGCCGGTCATGGGGGAACCGGTAAAACAAGCCTTTTTGAACGGCTTCTTTTTGCAGGAGGAGCCGTTGCCAAAGCCGAAACCGTAGAATCCGGTAAAACCGTCGGGGATTCAACCCCTGAAGAAATCGAGCGGAAAATCTCGATCCACGCGGCCCTGGCGCATATCGAGCGGAAGGGCAAAAAAATTAATCTATTCGATACTCCCGGTTCCTCGGACTTTACCGGAGACGTTATGCTGACCTTCCGAGCGGCGGAATTGGTCCTTCTCGCGCTGGACGGACGCTCCGGAGTACAGATCGAGACCGTCAAACTCTGGCGCAATCTTGAAAGCCGAGCGAAAGAATCTCCGCCTATCATAAAGCCTCGGGCGCTGTTTGTCACCAAAATGGATGATGAACGAGCCGATTTCAATAAAGTATTGGCTGATATTAAAGAAAAATTCAAAATCGATCCCGTGACGGCAACCTTCCCGATGGGACAAGGCGCGGACTACCGAGGAGTCGTCGATGTGGTCCAAGAAAAAGCCTACTTTCTTCAGGGAGATTCCCTTGAGAAAGAGGGTCCTATTCCTGCGGAGTATCAGGACCAGTTCGCCGCGGCCAAAGAACGGCTCATCGAAGCCGCCGCGGAAGGCGATGAAATCCTGATGGAGCATTACATCCTCATGGGAACCCTCGATCCGGAAGAAATTCGGCGGGGACTCGTCCAAGCCTTAGGAGAACACAAATACATCCCGATTTTCGCGGGGGCGGCTCTGAAAAATTCCGGGCTGATCCCGTTCCTCGACTTTATCGCCGAAAGCGGACCCGATACTCGGACCGCAAAAGATGTGACGCTGGACTCGGAAGGCAAGAAAAAAGAGATGCCTATCGACCCGGATAAACCTCTGGCGGCTCTGGTGATCAAAACGACGTACGACCAGTTTTCCGGGAAACTTTCTTGGATCAAAATCGTGCAGGGCAAACTTTCCGCGGATTCGGAAGCCTTCAACGTCGCGGAAAATAAAAAAGAACGGATCGGCAAGCTCTATACCTGTCAAGGCAAAAAACTTGAGGAAGTCCGGGAACTGTACGCCGGAGACGTAGGAATTATCGCGAAATCCGGGACCCTCAAAACCAACGATACCCTGACCGCCGGAGACGCCTCGGTTACGTTCCTCCCCTTGCGGCTTCCTGAACCGGTTCATTCAGTGGCGGTAAACGCGGCGGCAAAAAAAGACGACGATAAACTGGGAGAATTCCTCCTCAGAGCCGCCGAAGAAGATAAGACCTTCCGGTATGTTTTCAACGAGGAAACGAAGGAACGGGTTATTTCCGGCATGGGCGAACTTCAGGTCGCTATCATTCTGGATAAAATTAAGCAAAGCCAGAAAATCGAGGTAGAAACGCGGATTCCCCGAGTGCCGTACCGGGAAACCATCACCAAAAAGGCTTCCGCCGAGTATACCCACAAAAAGCAGACCGGCGGACACGGACAGTACGGACGGGTTGTCCTAGAAATCGCCCCGCTTCCCCGAGGAGAACAATACAAGTTCGTCAACGCCATCTTCGGAGGAGCCATCTCCAAAGGCTATATTCCGGGGGTTGAAAAGGGCGTTCTCGAAGGTATGGCGTCGGGAACTATGGCGGGCTATCCGGTGGTGGACGTAGAAGTAAAAATCGTAGACGGCAAAGAGCATCCGGTGGATTCTTCGGAATTAGCCTTCAAACTGGCTTCCCGCAACGCCTTCCGGGAAGCCATGCGTCAAGCGGCTCCTACCCTGCTTGAACCGATTATGAACCTTACGGTATTCGTGGAAACTAAATACCTAGGCGATGTAATGAGCGATCTCTCCAGCAAACGGGGCAAAATTCTGGGGCAGGATTCGGTAGGGGGCATCGAGGAAATTCGCGCTCAAGCGCCTCAGTCGGAACTCCTGCGGTATTCTATCGACTTACGGTCTATCACCAGCGGTACCGGCTCGTTCAGCGTGGACTTCGACCACTACTCGCCGATCTCCGGAAAGATCGCCGACGAGGTCGTCAAAGCCGCCCAAGCCTTCAGGGTACAGGAAACCGAAGAATAACGATCAGCTTGTAGTAATGCATCATTATGTGCAACAAACAAGGAGGTGCCGTCCGGGGATTACAACCGATCTTTCCCGGACGGCTTTTTATTGTTAAGAATTTTCGATGTTTAACTCTACCAATTCCGGCGCGTCTTCTTCTAAAAGAATATCTTCAGGCTTGTTGTTCTGAAGAGAACCGCCGTTCCGGGTCATATCGCCGCCTTTGTCAACATATACGCCGCCGCCGCTGTCGGCTTCATTGCCGATAATAACGCCCCCTTCAGGTTTGAATACGTCGTTGTTCCACATATTGAAGACTCCCTGATCCCACACATGGACGGCTCCGCCTTTTTCCGCCCGGTTTCCGCTGAAGGTCGCGCCGGTCATGGTAACGATGTTATAAGCCCGTACGTCTATTCCGCCGCCTTCTTTAGCGGAGCGGTTGCCGCTTATGACGCCTCCGGACAGCAAAACCGTACAATATCCGCCCACATATAACCCGCCTCCTGAATTATGGGTGATGTTATTTGAGATGGCTCCGCCGGTCATTTCAAAGGTGCCGCTTCCAAAAAACACGCCTCCTCCGGAGTTACTGGCGGTATTGTCGGTTATGGAGGCGGTATTGCTCATGGTAAACGCGCAGTCCATCGCGCTCACGCCGCCGCCGTATAGCCCGGAGTTGCCGGTTATGCGTCCTCCGCTCATGGCGAGCGTACCGGTGGCGATGTATATTCCGCCGCCGTGACCGTTGCCGGATAAGATATTGTCCCGGATAAGGGCGTTATCTTTTATGTAAAGGATGCTGTTCTCGATTGCTAAACCTCCGCCGGAAGTGGCGATATTATTAGTCAGCTCTGCATTATTACTCAGCTCGATGGTTCCGTTTAAGATAAAAACGCCGCCGCCGTATTCTTTCGCCTGATTGTGATGCACACTGCCGCCGCTCAGAACAAAGTCAACCGGGTTATCGCTGTCCGAGGCGTTGATGCAGACGCCGCCGCCGTATTCAGCCGTGTTGTGGGCGATTTCTCCGCCGGAAACGGTATAGACGCTTTGCAGTACAAAAACGCCGCCGCCGGCTTGAGCCGCGGTATTATGTACGATTCCTCCGCCGGTCATCGTAAAGTCGCTCATAAACAACGCTACGCCTCCGGCGTTGAAGGATACCCGATTGTTCCGTATGATTCCGCCTTTCATGGCGAAGCTACTGCCGACAATATAGGCTCCGCCGCCGACATTATCGCCGATAATCCCGCCGGACATCTCAAGGGTTCCTTCTTTCAGCAGTAAACCTCCGCCGTTGTCATCAACCGCAACGTTTCCGGTAATCTCGCCTGAAAGAATCCTGCATATACTATACTGCATATATATTCCCGCGCCGGCTTCTCCGACGGAGCCTTCGGCGCGGTTGTTTATAATCTTGCCTCCCGCTAAGGTCAGACGGGCTTGAGCCGATTCAGAGCCTAGCGCATACACGCCTCCTCCTTGAACCGCGCTGTTTTCGCTCACTGACGTCCCGTTTCCGAAGGTAACGATACTCGTATCTTTCAGATATACTCCGCCGCCGTTGCCGGGATTATCGGCGTTGAGGTACCCGTTAGTAATTGCGATATGCTCAAACCTGATGTTCGACTTTCCCGCGATTTTGATAACCCTCTTTTTGCTTCCTGATGCGTTCAGCCCGGCTCGGTTCATGCCGCGGATGGTTATTTCGGCTCTTCCCGAATCTTTGATAAAAAATACGCTTTCCGGGTCCCGGCTGTAGGAAGTCCGCTGTTCGCTCGATTCCGTAAGCGTACCGATTACGGTAATGCGTTTGATTTTGCCCCGTTTTGCCGTATCTATCGCTTTACCGAGGGTCTGAAACGGGGCTTCCCGTGAAAGTCCGTCGTTTCTGTCGCTTCCGTCAGCGTATACATAGTACGCGGCGTTTCCGCTTTGCGCGCCTCCGCCCGCGTGGAGACCGCTTGGAAGAATAAGCGCGCCCAATACCGCCCCTAAGACAAGACATCTTCTGCATGGCATAATTATTCTTCTCCCCAGATTTTCAGGGTTTTATCGAAAGAACCGGAGACGATCCGTTTCCCGTCGGGACTGTAGGCTACTGATGTAATGCCGCCCTCATGTCCAAAGAGAACCGTCACGGCGTACTTGCTCTGCCCGGGTTCCCATATCTTGACGGTTTTATCGGCGGAACCGGAAACGATCCGTTTCCCGTCGGGACTGTAGGCAAGGGAATAGACCGCTTCGCTATGTCCCGCAAGAGCCGTCCTTTCCGAACCGGTATTTGCGTCCCAGATTCGGATGCTTCCGTCTTTGAAGCCTGCGGTAATCTGAGAGCCTTCGGCGTTATAGACGACCGTATTGATGAATTCGGTATGCCCCAGCATAGCCCGCGCTTCTCTGCCGGTTTCGGCGTCCCAAATCTTGAGGACTCCGCTGATTCCGCCGGAGATAATCCGCTGTCCGTCAGGGCTATAGTCCGCTGAATTCACTTCGCTGTCATAGGCGGGCAGAGTTCTCACGGTTTTGCCGGTTTCGGCGTCCCAAATTCTGAGGGTCTCGTCATGAGAGCCTGAGACGATCCGTCTCCCGTCGGGGCTATACGCGACCGCATAAACCGGGGCGGCGTGTCCTATAAAACTCCTCAACGCGTGTCCGGTTTCGGCGTCCCACAGGATGACCGCCTTGTCATAAGAGCCTGAGACGATCCGTCTCCCGTCGGGGCTATACGCGACCGATGTAACGCCGCCGGTATGACCCGTCAGGGTATGCAAGGACCGACCAGTCCCGGCATCCCAGATTTTGAGCGTTTCATCGCCTGACCCGGAGACGATCTGCTTCCCGTCGGGACTATAGGCTACCGCGTACACCTCGCCGACGTGTCCTGAGAGCGTTCGGAGTTCCCTAATACCCCGGCGGGACGGCGGATCAGACGGGGGAGCCTGTTCCATCGGTTTATCGCTCCGCTCGATTGGCTTTGAGTCCATCGGCGCGTCAGGAGTTGAAGCGGACTTTGCAGTATTGCAGTTTACCGCCAACCCGATAAAGCCGGCAAAGGCAAACCATAAGACCTTCTTTTTCATTTTATATAAGGGTATCACATTTTCGTATCTCGTGCAATGCCTATCCTGACAAATCCGGCGTTTCTCTATAGAGATACTCTCCTTGTCCTGATGTGAAGAAAAGTTCGTACGTCTGATGATTTTTATTAAGCCCTTTCCGTTCAAACTTAGTTTCGGGACGCCAGAGCTGGGGCGGAGCGAATCCCTCATAGCGGTTGATCAAGCCGGGAGTAGCTGAAAGTTCCGCCAATGCCCAATCTCCATAGTCAGCCCAATCGGTGACCATGTAGATATATCCTGAAGGACGGAGTTTCACAGCCAGCAGGTCGGTAAAGGGGCGCGTCACCAGCCGGCGTTTGTGATGACGTTTCTTTTGCCAAGGATCAGGGAAAAACAGATGAAATCCTTCTATCGAACAATCCTGAATCATTTTTTCCAGAACCTCTACGGCGTCATGTTCGATAATGCGGATATTTTCGATTCGCCGGTTTTCAATTTCCCAGAGGAGCCGTCCTATGCCGGGACGGTGAACTTCAATGCCCAGATAATTCCGGCGCGGATGAGCTTGGGCAATCAGAGCGGTAGCGATGCCCATGCCGAAGCCGATCTCAACGATAAGCGGGTTATCATTGCCGAAAAGCTGGGGAAAATCCGCCGGTTCCTGCCCAAAAGGAACCGCGTATCGGGGAAACAGCGTATCGTAAGAACGCCGTTGCGCGTCGCTCATACGCCCTGCTCTAAGGACATAGCTTTTTATCCGGCGGGATTCCGGCGGCTGATCGGGCATCATCGTATAGAGCTAATATCGGTTAAGGCAGAAGTGTTGTACTCCATATCTTCAGCCCAAAGCGCAATCCCTCCAACCTGAGAAGGGAGTTTCAAACCGGATATTTCCCCTTGAAGAAGCTCCACCGGAACCGTTTGAATATAATTGCCTGACCCGTCATAACAGAGGAAAAAATGTTGAGGGTACATCGATTCGATAGTATACCGCCCTTCCTGAACGGTGAGTATCGGAAAAAGATACCGCGGAATTTCGGGAACATCAAAAGCGAAGGTCCGCTCTGTTTGATCGCCTCCCTTGTTTACCAATACCGCTCGATAGGGTCCCCGCGGAAGAACCTCGCCGCCGGGCATTGCGATGCCGCGGCTTCCGATCCACGTTTTTCCCTCTTCGGCAACCGTCACCCAATCCTCGGAGGACAGCTTCCAGCGCAATCCCTCCCGATCATGGTACAGGTATAACTCGTCAAGATTTTCAATCCCGTCGTCGTCCTCGGCAAGCACGAAAAACGTGAATCCTTCCTCTCCTCCCTCGTAATACACCAGATGTATGATGCCGTAGGGAATCCGCGGCTCCGTCTTGGAACAGGAACACAAGACGCCTAATAAAAGAAAAGAACAGCATATCGCTTTGATCTGCGCCATTATTTTATTAATATCATATTCTAAGCAAAAAAGAAATATCCGTGAAAAAAGCCCGTTGCGGAGATGAACGCTAAGGAGCGGTGGGCGGTTTTCTTCAAATACTGCACCGATAAGGAGAATCGTAGCCGTATTAACGAAATTCTCAAATACGAGGAGGGTATAGCGATGGCAGGAGAGGAATTGCTGACAATCAGCAGAGACGAACATGAGCGGGCGCGTCTGCTCAGCGAACTCAAGTATGAATTAGATATGCAGAGCCGAATGGTCAACGCCAAACGAGAAGGCATGGCCGCAGGCCGCCGTGAAGAAAAAGAAGAAATCGCCCGTAAACTCAAGGTTCTGGGATTACCTGTTAGACAAATAATACAAGGGACAGGGCTTACTGAAGAACAAATTAAGGAGTTATAATCTTTGGAAACGCCTTCCGATGGGCGTCATCAACTAACTAGAGCCTTATCGAACTCGGCAGAAAAACCGAAACCTCATGCCTGCGGCTGTATCGAACGCTTAATAAGGAATTTGATCGCAATACACTCGCTTGGGAAGGGTTTTTTACTGGAAAAACAGTAATTAAATAAGCCGCTGTAACCGATATAACACTATGGATATACAACAATTATCTGTGGGGTTTTACCTGCAACAGACCCTAGAGCAGGCGGCGGTACAGGTCCAAAGTATGGCATTGGACGATGCAAGGACTCAAGGAGACGCCTTGGCGAGACTCTTGGAAAGCGCCGGAGTATTTACGGATCCCAATCTAGGAAATGTAGTAAATATTCTTGCATAGCCGTTCCAACCGTTTGGGAGGGGGATTTTTTTTATTTTTTCTATTTTTTTAATGTTTTTCGGCAGATCGGTTTGAATTCTTTTTTCTTTCTTTATTATTCTAAATATGATACAATTTAGTTTATGAAATTTGACGGCATCACATCCGCGCTCATTATAATTGACGTGCAGAATGATTTTTGTCCTGCCGGCGCTTTGGCGGTTGCCGGAGGGGATGAGGTTGTGGAACCTCTCAATAGGCTGGCAGATCATTTTTCTGAGGCTGGGGGTAAAATTATTGCCACCGCGGATTGGCACCCGCCGGATCATGTCTCTTTTGCCCGGTCTCATCCGGGGCGGAAACCCGGAGATGCTCTGGAACTGCCTGCCGTAAAAGAGCAAGTCCTTTGGTCTGTCCATTGCGTTCAGGGAAGCCCCGGAGCGGATTTCCACGCCCAGCTTAACCTGAACCCTGTTCACTGCATCCTCCGCAAAGGATTCCGCCGGAATCTGGATTCCTATTCGGCTTTTTTTGAAAACGACCGGCTGACGTCAACGGGATTAGACGGTTTTTTGAAAGGACTCGGCATTACCGCGGTATTTTTAGGGGGACTCGCTACGGATTACTGCGTACGCTATACCGCCCTCGACGCCGCGCGCCTCGGCTACCGGACTGCGGTACTGACCGACGCGGTCCGAGGCGTCGGTTATCCGGCGGGGTCTGTGGAAAAGGCTCTCGAGACCATGCGGAACGCCGGAGTCAGCCTGATCCATTCGAGGGATATATGAATTCAGCGTTGTTTACGGACTTTTACTCTTTAACGATGTCCCAGGGTTATTGGAAGAAACAGATGAACCAACGGACTATATTTGAAATGTTTTTCCGCCGTCAGCCTTTCGGGGGAGGGTTTTCTATCTTTGCCGGGCTAGGGACTCTTTTGGAAAAACTGCAAACCTTCACGTTTTCCCAAAACGATCTTGCCTATCTGGAAGGTCTCGGTCTTTTCGAGCGGTCTTTTCTCAAATATCTTGAAACCTTTCGGTTTTCCGGTTCGATATGGGCTATGGATGAAGGAACCGTAATCTTTCCCCAAGAGGTGCTGATCCGTATCGAAGGGGGACTCATCGAATGTCAGATTATCGAAGGGCTGGTTTTGAATACGATTAACTTCCAGAGCCTCATCGCTACCAAGACCGCGCGGGTATGGCTTGCTTCCGATAAAGGGTCGATTATGGAATTCGGTCTGCGCCGCGCCCAGGGACCGGACGGAGCCTTGTCCGCTTCCCGGGCGGCTTTCATCGGAGGCGCGGTGGGAACCTCCAATGTCCTTGCAGGCAAGGAATTCGGAATCCCAGTGATGGGAACGATGGCTCACTCGTGGATTATGGCTCACGCCAGCGAGGAAGAGGCGTTTCAGGCGTACGCGGATATTTACCCGAAACGGCCGGTATTCCTGATCGATACCTACGATACTCTGAAAAGCGGCGCGCCCAATGCCGTCAAAGTGGGAAAACGGTTATCCGCGGAAGGGAGAAATTTCGGAGTGCGTCTCGATTCAGGAGACATTCACTATCTTTCTATGGAAGTGCGGAAAATGCTGGACGCCGCAGGTCTTACGGAGGCGACGATTTCAGTATCCAACGACTTAGATGAGTCCATCATTCAAGCCCTCACCGATGAAGGCGCGCCGATCAATAGCTGGGGCGTTGGAACTCAAATGGTTACAGGAGGTTGCGACGCGGCGTTTACCGGCGTCTATAAGCTCACCGCCAGAGACGACGGCGCAGGAAACGTAACTCCTACCATGAAATGTTCGGATAATCCTGATAAAACCACCAATCCGGGGGTTAAACAGGTCTGGCGCATTAAGGACGTCCGAGGTATGACCGTGGCGGATGTGCTTAGTCTCGATGAACCGTCCAATCCTGATGTCCTTGAAAAAGGGAAAGAGTACACCTTTTGGCATCCTGCCGCGGATTACCGTCATTTTTATCATACCCTTGAAACCGAAGCCGAAGCCCTGCTTAAACCATGGATGGAAAAGGGAAAGCTGGTAAAAAAAATACCCTCTCTGGAAGAAAGCCGGCAGATCGCGCGGAACGATCTTGATTGCTTCGATAGCACTTACAAACGATTCCTTAACCCTCATATTTACAAGGTGTCTATTACGGAACGTTTGCGGAATCTCAAACTGCGGCTTATTAAGGACTATTTGGGGGTTCTGTAGGTTGAGTATTGAATCGCGCATTTCAGCCTTCGCTGAGGCGGCGGCTGAAATCGCCGCTCATGCTCTTATTGTTCCGGGGAAATCCTTACGGTGGCTTATAATCGCTAATCCTAAAGCCGGAGGATTCGCCATTGCCGCCCGCTGGAAGCGTCACGCCGAAGGTCTGAGCAAATCTTTGGAAAAGGCTCGGCGCAATCCCCGGCGGGATGCGGGACCTACGCCGTTTGCAGGAGACCGAGGCGTAATACTCACCAGAGAAGCCGGACACGCCGGAAGAGCCGCCGAAAACCTGCTGAAGTCCCTCGCCGAAACCGCCGGAGAGCCGCCGTTTCACCTAATTATTACAGCCGGCGGCGATGGCACGAGCCGGGAAGTTCTCAACGCCTTGTATGCGGCGCCGCCGCCGGCGCGAGCGTGTTGCGCGGTTCTGCGTCTGCCTTTGGGAACCGGCAATGACGGCGCGGACGCATGGGAGATAGATAAAGCCCTCGACCTGCTGATACGCGCTTCAAAAATCAAACTCTCCGGCGCGGTGCGGCTTACTACCGCTACGGGAAAGGGTCCGTTTTATGCGTTCAACGTGCTGTCCATAGGGCTTGACGCATTCGTTACGCACATGACTAACAAGATGAAAGGACGTCTTCCCGGCGATTCTTACAAGTTATGGGTAGATATTGCGGCTCTTTTGTACGATAAACTGTACCGAGTTGGTCCCATATCGGTTAAAGCCTTTGACGACGAGGAAAATCCGGTTAAGTTTTTTCGGGAACCGCTGTTATTGCTGGCTATGGGGGTAAGCGGATACCGAACCTACGGCTCGCACAAGCGGATTCTGCCGGACGAGCGGAACATCTGCGCCCTCAAGCAGATGCCTCTTCTGCGTAAGCTGGCTTTGAAAGGGCTTTTCAGTACCGGAACTCACACCGATAAGCCTGAAGCGGTTCTCTTTAACGCCCACCGAATCGAAGTACGCGGGGAATATCCGATTCTCGCGCAGATGGACGGCGAAACTCTGCGGTTACAGCCCGAAGATTTCCCGGCGGTTATAGAACTCGCCGAACCGCTCATACCGATTCTGAAAACAGACTAAGGCGTTTTATAGACGCCGCCGCCCTCAAATCAGCGTTTTTCTTATCATACATATTTAACGCTGTCGGGAACAGTAACACTATCAGCGCAAGCCGTATCAATTTCATTTTGGAACATCGAATTCCGCGCTATATTGGAAATATCCACCACCAGATACTGTGACATGATCGCCCGGTTCCCAATTTGGTTCTACGGTAATGTCCACAAAGTATTTGGATCTGCCGTAAACTTTATGAGAACTTTCCTCTCGTATCTTATAAGTTTTTGTATAATCTTTATTATATATTCGGACGCCGCCGTGAGTCAGCAAGGTATCACAGCGCATAGACTTGTAGACGATCTGAGCGGTATTAGGTCCTGTATATTTTGCGTGTTCTATGGTACTTTCGTCCCAATCAACCCAATCGTCCCAATTGTCACAGCTCATAACCGTTGTAACCAGCAAGAAAACCCAGAATACCGGTTTCATACATTCATGTTTCATAGCGTTAGCCTCCATAATTTAAAACTATATCACAAGCCATAGAGAAAATCAGATTTTTTCTATGGCTGTGTACGGCTTGACCTCTGACGCCCAAGCCCGGGTCTCCTTGATTTAAATATGGTATGGTCCTGTAATATCTTATTGACAATATTTTATTTTCTCGGCATGGTTATTTTATGCTTAGTTGCGATCCATGTATACATAAGACGGTCCCTGAAGAATACCGGCATATTGCGGAAGCTTTGTTTCCGCCGAAAGGCTTTTGTACGGATCAAGGACCAAGTATTGAGGCGGCAAGAGGGTTCGCTGATATTTTAGGAATCGGCGCGGATTATATGCGTCTTCTCGAAAATCTCTCTGACCCCCGGAAGCCCTGCGGCGAAATACGGCATTTTCTGAAACATTTCCAGAATAATTTAGACCTGCTCATTCAAAAAACTTGGGTCGAAAAAGCCGACGAAGCCAGAAAAGAACAGCTCCAAGACCGGATTCCCGGGTTCATCGCGGAAATCGAACGCGAGCAATACCCGCAGGCATTGGCGGATTTCAGCCTCATCCTCGAAGAATTAGCCTATCTTTTTTTCGGCGCGCAAAGCCGTAAAGAAGACTTTACCGAATATACCTTCCGAATCGATACCCAAATGGGACTTTTCTGGTGGTACGGTCAGCAAATCGGCGGCTTACAGCAGACCGGATGTTGCATCCAAACCCAAAACTGCGAAGCCCGCGCTTCCTGCCTCAAAGCGGTACTGTTCTTAGGAATATGCTACCTCACCAATTTCTAGTTTTTAAAATTGTTATTTTTTAAAACGAAAAAGGAAACGATCATATGGAAGAAATAGAAAAAAAAGATTTTATCAGCGAATTTATTAAAGAAGACCTCGCCGCGGGGCGTTTCGATTATGTGCATACCCGGTTTCCCCCGGAGCCGAACGGCTGGCTTCACATCGGGCATTGCAAAGCCTTTTACGT
>JAIRPH010000162.1 GCA_031257135.1 Spirochaetaceae bacterium | reverse complement strand
ATAGTCCTTTGTCAAAGTTGTATAGTCTTCTGTTTAGGAAATATAGTCCGCTGTTTAGGAAATATAGTCTCTGTTTCCAGCTAATGCCGATACCCTCTGGGCTGTACCATTTTGCCTGCAATCAGTTCAGTCGCGCTGTTGCCGACGAATATCGTGGTAAACATATCGGCTTCGTAAGTCCGCAGTTCCGCAAGGGTCATCACGCGGGTCTGTTCCGCAAGGCGTCCGGCGTTTCGTACCGCGCCGCAGATGGTTTCAGGTTTGCGGCGGCGCAACAGAATATCGCAGGCTTTGGCAAGATAATCTCGGCGTTTCAGACTCGCCGGATTGTAAAGACAGATGACAAAATCTCCCGCGCCCGCGCCTTCCAGCCGTTTGACGATGGTTTCCCAAGGCGTCAAGAGATCGCTCAGGCTGACGACCGCAAAATCGTTTGTCAGGGGCGCGCCCAGCAGAGCCGCGCCGGACAATGCCGCGGTGATCCCCGGAATCGCCGCAACCTCGACCGCAGGATACTCCGGAGCCAGCTCGCAGACCAACCCCGCCATGCCGTACACCCCGGAATCGCCTGAACAGACCAGCGCGGTAACGGTTCCTCCCGCGGCCGAATCAAGCGCCGCCCGGCACCGCTCTACTTCCTGCCGCATGGGGCTTGCGAAAATCCGCTTTCCCTCGATGAGAGGACGAATCAAATCGAGATACAGCGGATACCCGGCAACCGCGCCGGACTCATCCAACGCCGCCTTCGCCTCCGGAGTAAGATATTTCTCATCCCCCGGACCAATGCCGATTACATACAGTTTCATACTTCCCTCTACCATAACCCCAAAACCGCAGAGAATCAAGGAATCAGCCGTTTGTATTGATAAATAAATAAAAACCGGTTAGAATGACTATAATGAATGGCAAAAAGAAGCCGGTTTTCGCGATTATACTGCTTTCTCTCAAAGTATTTGTTTATCCGCAGGAAGAGAGCGAAGATAATTCTCTCAAACTGTTTATTTATCCGCAGGAAGATAACGAAGAAAACGCTGAAAATAATAGCGAAGATATACGCGCCTATACTGATTTCGGCGTTGACGAAGGTATAACCATATATAGAGAACCTCCAACCGCCGAAGAAAATTATATCTTAGACCATTTAAATGGCGTTTCATCTGAACGCAAGAATTTTATCGAACATGAATTCCTTGCGGAAGCGGGATTCCGCAGGACTGGAAACATTAAATTCCGCAAATCGAACAGCTCGGAAAAGGCGTTGTCTGTATTGCACGGCGTCTTCCACGCGCTTAGTTTTGGTATTGCGCCCATGAAACCCTTTTTTGAAATTGAATATGGAAAATTGCCAAAAGGAGAGTATTATAAGTTTGAATCAATACTTTATCTAAGTAAATATAACGCGTGTTCCCGAGAAATATTAGCCGCTATAGAGTTAGAGTACAAATTGCAAATTGAATTTAGTAACGGGATATTATATTCAGATAATATAAATTATTATACCGAGGAAAATATAAAACAATTTGAAGCATTGGCGTCAATACTGCCTGATTCCATTGAAGGTTTTAGACAGCTAAGAGAACGATACCTAAACATAGAATTGCCGAAAATAAAAGCGGCATTGGAAAAGTATAAAAATCCCGATGAAAATTATTTACGGGCAGTTCAAAATTTGAAAAATTGGAGCATAAAAAATTAAAAATAGGATATGTCCCGACGCCGCGTAACCGGATGTACGCGCGTCGGGGTTTCGTTCCGTGGGACTAGGTTATTCCGAGATCGTTCCCGCGCTTAGGCGTAGGAAGTCTGGTTAGCGGCTTCCGGGCGGAGCCGGCGTCAGGTTTGAGGCTCCGGCTTTAGTCCCGGCAAGTCCCATTGAGGCGGAACCTTAGTCGGCAGTCCCGAGGAATCCACGAAAGCCCAAGTAACGTTCGCCTCCGCGATGAGATCTTCTCCCCGCCGGATTTCCTGAGCGATGATGCCGCTGACCGCCCTTTTCTTGAGGGGCCACGAACGGATAAGCAGAACATCATCGACTACGGCGGGACGTTTATAGTCGATTTCGACCCGCGCCACAAATACCCCGTATCCTGCCTTAATCGCCGCGGGATAATCGAATCCTATATCCTTCAGAAATTCATACCGGGCAAACTCCAGATAGTTGAGGTAATTGGCGTTATTAACATGACCGTAACTGTCACATTCATACGTTCTCACTACAAGGGTACATTCACAAACCATAAAATATAGTATATACTTCCTATATAACAGTGAACAGCGGCCCGCTTTTTTCCTTCTTCCATATTGCCGGTCTCCGCTGTTCGCCGTTTTTATTTTATCAAAAGGAACTTTCTATGTTTACGTTTTGTCCGTCCTGCGGGTCCGAAAAAATACGGTTTGAAGAACGGAAGGTATTCCGGTGTCCTGAGTGCGGGTTCATATATTATCATAACGTAGCTTCCGCAACAGGATGCATCATTGATACCGGAAAAGCGGTCGCTTTGCTGGTCCGGGCGAAAGAGCCGGCTCTCGGTAAGCTGGACCTTCCCGGCGGCTTCGTCAACCCTGACGAGGGCGCGCTCGACGGACTCAGGCGGGAGTGCCTCGAGGAAATCGGCTGGGACCCAGGTCTCAATTTTTCTTTTCTGGCGGCTTTGCCTAATACTTATCCCTACAAGGGCGTTGTCTATAAAACCTGCGATTTCTTCTTTACCGTTTCCGCTCCGGGACTAAAGGAAGCGGACCTCCGCCTCGACCCGGAAGAAATCGCCGGAGTCAGGTTTGTCAAATACGAAGCGGTCAATTTTGAAGACCTCGCCTTTGATTCAACCCGCCGGGCAGTACGTCTTTTTTTGGATCGCAGGGATAAAACAGGCAGTTAGACAAGCCGGCGTCTATGCGGTATAATCCGGCTATGAATTACAACTTTGATGAAGTAATAGAATGTCGCGGATTCGGCAGTATAAAATGGGATACGGTCCGCGAAGGAATCCTTCCTATGTTTGTTGCGGATATGGACTTCCACTGCGCTCCGCAGATCGCCGCCGCGCTTCAAAAGCGTCTGAGTTACCGCGTTTTCGGCTACGGCCGAGACCCGGAATTGCCGGACGCGCTGATCCAGTGGTTCAGGGAAGAGTACGCCCTTGAGGTTCAGCCTGATTGGATCGTACTGCTTCCGGCTATCGTGCCGGTCTTGTCCGCGGTCAGCCGGCTTCGGGACGGACCGGTCTTGATAAATACTCCTAATTATCATGTGCTTCTGGGCGCGCCGCTTAAAGCGGGAAAGCGGACGATTCTTTCTCCGCTGAAAAACGCCGGCGAGTATTATCAATTCGACTTTGACGACCTGCGCCAGCGCGCGGTCCCGGAAGCGGGACTGCTTTACCTGACTAATCCGCAGAATCCGGTGGGACGGGTTTATACTCAGGATGAACTCTCGGAGTTGAGCCGGTTTGCCCAAGAAAAGAATCTTATCGTTATCTCTGACGAGGTTCATTGCGGTCTGGTCTATGATCATCCTCATATCCCCTATTTCAGCGTTGACGCGTACGCCGCAGACCACAGCGTCACACTGATGGGACCGGGAAAAACCTTTAATCTGGCGGGACTGCCCTTCGGCTTTGCGGTGATACCCAATGAAAGCCTGCGCCGGGAATTCCAGTCCGTCTGCTACGCCTTGCCCTCGCCGGGTATTCTGAACCTCGCCGCGGCGAAGGCGGCATACCGAGACGCCGGAGAATGGCGCCGCCAGCTCGTCGCCTACCTGAGAGGGAATCGGGATTATCTGGAGCAGGAGCTTAAACGCCGGTTTCCGCCGGTTAAGCTGACCCACGTAGAAGGGACCTATCTGCAATGGCTCGATCTCCGTCCGCTGGGCGTTGAGCGTCCCTGGCAATGGCTCCACGAGCAAGCCGGAATTCTGACAAGCGACGGCAAACAGTTCGGACTGGATGGATACATACGGCTGAATTTCGGCACCTGCCGGTCCCGGATCAGAGAAGCCTTGGACCGGATCGAACGCGGTTTAGAAAAAAAAGTTATTTTTTCTCTTGGAGGGGCTTGACGTTTTATTTATAAAGCGGTAAATTCCTAGTAATTACCTGTATTTAATAATATTACTAATACTAGGTAATTACTATATTTTTTAGGAGGTATCTACTATGATACAACAAATCGCTTTGTTTACGGCTATCGCTTTAGGAGCGTCTGCGCTTACCGGTTGCGTAAAGTCTCAGGACGCGTCCGGCGAACCTCGGTCCGGGGCTAAACCCGCGGAAATCATTATCGGCGCGGGGTCCGCAATGAATCCTTACTGGTACTTGGACGAGAACAATCAGCTTACGGGCTTTGAAAAGGCTCTGCTGGACACGATTGACGCCCGGCTTCCCCAGTATACCTTCAAGTACCAGATATACGATTTCGCCAATATCCTGCTTTCCCTAGAAGCGGGCAAAATAGATGTGGCGGTGCATCAGTATGAGTATAACATCGAGCGGAACCAGAAATTCCTCTACGGCACGGTAGGATATACCACGTTTCCGCTGTACATTGCCGTCCGGGAAGATGATGATAGTATTGCCTCTTTTGAAGACCTCAAAGGCAAAACAGTCGTTTCCACCAGCACTACTAACAACTCGTATTACATCACCAACAAGTGGAACGAAGAACAAGGGCGTCTTTTTACCATTATTTTTGAAGCGACCACCGCTTTGGCGTTAGAAGATATAGCGTCAGGACGCGCGGACGCTATGGTCGTTATGCTACGGCATATCGAGAACTACAAGAAAGAATACCAAGCGAAGATTAAACCCGTAGGCGAGCCGGTGAGCAATTCCAACGCGTATTACCTCTTTAACAAGCAGACCGGAAAGGAATTGCAGGCTGTTTTTGACGAACAGCTTCAGGCTCTGAAAGACGATGGAACCCTGCGTCAGCTTTCTGAAACATGGCTGGGCGGAGATTTTATCGCCAAGGACTAATCGGAAACCTATGTATTTCTTTAACTGGTCATTTTTTCTGATTACCTTTGGTCGAGTGGCGGGACGTATTCCGGTAACATTAGGCATTACCATCGCCGCGTTTATATTGGGCTTTGGGTGGTCTCTGATTTTAGGGGCGGTTCAAATCTACAAAGTTCCGGTAGCCCGTCAGCTTGCGCGGGCGTACATTTCCTTCATCCGCGGAACGCCTATGCTGATACAACTGCTGATCTGCAATCTTCTTCTTCCCGGGATTATCTGGCGTATAACGGGCTATAATGTAGGGCGTTACTGGCCGCCGATTGTTTTTGTGATTTTTGCGTACGCCTTTAATGTTGCGGCGTTCCTTTCGGAGATTCTGCGGGCGTCTTTGATCGGCGTCGGGCGGGGTCAGCAGGAGGCGGCTTATTCTGTGGGGCTTACGGAGATACAGTCTCTGTGGTATGTGATGCTTCCGCAGGCGTTGCGAATCGCCCTGCCCGGCATGGGAAACAGTCTTTCCGGTTTGCTGAAGGATACGTCCCTCGCTTTCAGCGCGGCAGGCATCTTGGATATTATGGGCATGGTTTCTACCAACGCAACGGCCGCGTTCCGAAATTCGAGCGGCGCGGTGGTGTCCGCTACGTTTCGGGAAATGGAAGGCTATATCGGCGCGGCGATTATTTTCTTCGCGCTCTGCATCCTGCTGGAACAGGGGATGCAGTTTCTTTCCAGACGGCTTGATAAGGGGTTTATATCCCCTAAAGGAGGATGAAACCGTGATTTCTTTTGATCCGGCTTTTTTCCTGTACGAGATTACGGTTGCGCTGTCTTATATACCGGTAGTATCGCTGTTAAGCGTTGTTCCGCTTCTTGGCGGATTAGGATTAGGCGCGGTTCTTGCGCTTTGCCGTATCTATCAGGTACCGGTATGGAGGCGGATCGCTCAGGGATATGTAGTAATTCTGCGCTCGATCCCGCTGTTGCTTCAAATGTTTATGGCTTATTTCGCGGTTAAAGCCCTATACGAGATATTCGGGTGGAATCAGCTTGCTTTGAACAAGCTCGGAATCGTGACAGCTACGCTGACGCTGGACGCGGCGGGATTTTTATCCGAAGGAATCCGATCTGCTTTGCTGTCGGTGGAAAAGGGGCAGTATGAGGCGGGATATTCGGTGGGGCTGAAGAATTTGCAGGTTATCCGGTACATCGTGATTCCTCAGAGTCTGCCGGTAGCCGCGCCGATTATCGGTTCAGGCTTTATCGGCATCATCAAAGGTTCCGCCGCGGCTTATCTGCTGGGGATAGTAGAAATGATTCAGGGAACCGCTATGAAAACCGCCGGAAACTACCGCTATCTTGAAGCGTACTGCGCGGTTGCGCTTGTCTACTGGGGACTTACCGCGCTGGTGGAACGGGCGACCGGTTTTGCGGAAAAACGGGCGAGCCTCCATGTGAACCCTTTGTAGCCGTTAAAAAGGAGCGTTATTATGATAGTTCTTACAAATGTGCAGAAAAAGTTTGGAACGAAAGAAGTTCTGCGGGGCATCAATCTCACCGTACATGACGGGGAAGTTGTTGCGATTATCGGTCCGTCCGGTTCCGGGAAAACCACCTTTCTGCGGTGCATTAATTTTCTGGAACAAGCCGATACCGGAGAATTGGAAATCGACGGATTTAGGGTTTCTCTGCGTAAACCGTCTCGGCGGGATGTGCTTGCGGTACGGCGGAAAACAGCGATGGTGTTTCAGCAGTACAATCTTTTCAAGAACATGACCGCTCAGAGAAACGTAGAACTGGGCTTAGAAGCGGCGCAGAAAAGAAGTTCTACCGATGCCGCGGAAATCGCAAAAACCATGCTGGAACGGGTTGGGCTTGGACATAGACTGGACGCCTATCCCGCGCAGTTATCCGGCGGACAACAGCAGAGGGTTGGAATCGCCCGGGCCATGGCGTTGAATCCGCACATCATCCTATTCGACGAGCCGACCTCCGCGCTAGACCCTGAGCTGGTAGGCGAAGTGCTTTCGACGATCAAAGAGCTTGCCGAACAGGGTCAAACTATGCTTATCGTCTCTCACGAGATGAGCTTTGTCAGAAAAATTGCGGATAACGTCGTTTTTATGGATGAAGGCTTGATAGTGGAAGAAGGCTCATCGGAAGTGATATTCAGCCGTCCTCAAAAAGAACGGACTATTCAGTTCTTAAAACTGGTCACTGACGACTGGATTTACCGGATATAAAACCGCCCCTGCCGCCTAAGTGCCGTTGCTGACGGCGCGTCTTTTTAGTATACTAAAAACAGAGGTTTATATGCGGAATATCGTTTTAATTTCGTTGCTGTCCGCGCTTTGCGCGGCGGTTTACGGCGAGCCGATGAAACTTCCCGCCGGCGTTACCGAAGCCTTTGCAAAAGCGGGACTGCCGTTACTGCGGGAAAAACAGCGGATTAGAGATTTCAGTCTTAAAACGCTGGACGGCAGTAGTATTACCCTGAGCCGGCTGAAAGGAAAAGTAGTGTTCCTGAATTTTTGGGCGACCTGGTGTCCCCCGTGCCGGGCGGAAATGCCGTCAATGGAAATCCTGTATCAGCGGTATAAGGACTCAGGCGTTGAACTTATCGCGGTGGATATTATGGAAAAACCCCAAGACGTACGGAACTTTTTAAAAAACAATCCCTACACGTTTCCCATAGCCATGGACGCTGACGGCGCGGTCAGCGGTCAGTACGGTATTCAAGCCGTGCCTACGACGTTTATTATCGACCGGGATAATACGATTATTTTCGCCGGAGCGGGATCTCGGAACTGGAACACTCCCGCTGTTTTTATCGCCTTCGAGAGATTACTCAGCCGTGAACAATAATATATCCGGGCTGACCGCTTTTTTTGCGGGACTTCTGTCATTCGCTTCGCCCTGCGTTCTTCCGCTGGCGTCGAGTTATCTGTTTTTCATCAGCGGCGAAAACGCGGAAACCAAAAATACTCGGCATATCGTTATCTCAACGGCGTTTTTTATAGGCGGATTCAGTCTTGTTTTTATAAGCATGAGTGTTTTGCTGTACGGTTTTATGTTTTTTCTTGGAGGCATAAACCGGATAGTAACGGCGATCTCCGGTTCTATTATCGTCCTGCTTGGGTGCAATATTCTTTTTAATAGACTTATTCTGAAACTGCGGATATGATAAACTATGGGAATGAGAAAAGAGAAACAGGCGCGGGAAGCCAAGTATGCGGCATTAAAACGGCTGTACGGAGTAAAACCTGAAACGTTTGAGAAAATGAAAAACATATTGGTGTTCCGGGTTGCTTTGGTTGGCTTTTTCCGGTTCACCTTTTTATTTTAGCCTTGTCCATACGGACGGCTTTTTTATTTCGTTATATATATAATATATTGCAATACAATATATTTCGATTTTTAAAGATATTTACAAAATTTGACAATTTTAGATATTTGTCTATATTGTAAAGTACCTGAATCCAGAATATAATATAATGGTATATATTGTAATAAGAGAGTTGAAATGGATATGACGATTAAAGAAATTAGAGAAACCGGAATACCAATACCAGAAATTAAAGAGCGGTATGGTTTGTCCGAAGGTAGCATAATCCAGCGCATTCGTTTGCGAGGACTAAAACCTATTGGTAGAATCGGTAAACTTGCTTTTTTCTCAGAGGCTGATGTTCAAAAAATTGTAACAAATCTAGCGCTGACTGGTCCCAAACCGGGCAAGCGGGCGCGAAAAAAGCCGGAGGATGAATGAAAGAGATACGCAAAACCGGGAGGTGATCTACAAAGTATGATAGGCGGAGCATGACAAAGGGGGACAAAAGCGATACTATGGAATAATGCAAATCGCCATAGAACTCAAATGCCCCC
>JAIRPH010000064.1 GCA_031257135.1 Spirochaetaceae bacterium | reverse complement strand
CTCGTACTCCGCCCGCCGCTTTTCGGCTTCGGCTTTGCGTTCAGCTTCCTGTTTTTCGGCTTCCGCTTTGCGTTCAGCCGCTTGCCTCTCGGCTTCGGCTTTGCGCTCGGCTTCCTGTTTTTCGGTTTCGGCGCGGAAGGCTTTTAGCTCGGCTTCCCGATCCGCCGCTTGCCTCTCGTACTCTGCCCGCCGCTTTTCGGCTTCGGCTTTGCGCTCCGCTTGCTGTTTTTCGGCTTCGGCTTTCCGCTCCGCCGCTTGCCTCTCGGCTTCGGCGCGGAAGGCTTTCAACTCGGCTTCGCCGGCTTCCTGACGCTTTGCCATGTTTTGCAGAATCGCGTCGGTTTCCTTCAAAATAGCCCACAGCTCTCTAAATTTCGTAGTCCTCTTTCTTGGCATATATCTCCTCTCCGGTAATGATGCAAGAAAAATACTGAAAATGCAAGTAAACGGAAATACCGGACGGGATTATACCGTTTCCGCCAGCCCCGCGGGGCGTCAGCCCGCCCGCCTAGTCCGCGAGGCGCGCCGCCCGAAACCCCAGCGAGAAAAGGTTTTTAACCGGCGCGTTAGAGGGCCGCTACCCTACGCGTTAGATGATCTCTACCCTACGCGTTAGAGGGTCTCTGACCGGCGCGTTAGAACGGCTCTGACCGGAGGGGTTTTATTTTTTTGGCAGTAGTTTTGCCATATATTCGGTTACTATATCGGAGTAGGCGGCGGCTATTTTTTTCTCCGCCGCGGCGACGGCTCTATTTTCAGCTTCCGAAAGGGTGAGATGTCCCTCTCTGCCGTTGATGTTAAAGGGGAAGAGTACGCTGTTTTCGAGGGTGTCAACGAAATTAGCGTCGATGACATAGCGGACGAATTTATTCGGATTATTCGGATACTCGACTGGGTCGAGGCTTACCTTTACTCGCAAGACGTAGCGGGTATTGCCGCCGCCGCTTCGGAAGCCTTGTTTAGCCAATACCGCGGCGAACGCGCTTTTGATGCGTTCCGAGCGGTCGGTATCGATCTGAACCGATACGGGAATGGCTTTGGCGATATTCGCCGCCTCCAAGCGGTAATCGTCGCCCTTTTTGAGGCTTCCCGGGTTGATGCCGGAGGAGTTCCCGACAATCGTTAATACGTTGGCGTAGACTCGGTTGACGTCCGCAATCGTTGCGGCGAGGCGGTAGCGGGAATACCCGTCGAGGCTGTACTTTTCAGCGTCAGACATTGCGGTCAGGTCTGCGATTATCCGCTGATTCGAGGCGATCATGTCCCGATAGAGCGCGGAAGCCTTTGACCGCTCCAGCGTCGCCACCGCATAATAGGCATCCTGATTGTTCCAGACGTCCCGAATCTCCGCGCCTATGAGCGTGTCCATTTCGGAAGAGGTTGTAATGGCGTTCATCATCGACGAATTTTCGGAATGAACCTGTACCACGCCGTTTTTAACCGCTTCGGAATAGGTCGAAACCATCTGCAAGTCCGCCTGCACAGACTGCCCGAAAATCGCAACCAGCGCGGCTAAGGCTTTTTTTTCAGCCTCATTCCGGTCAATCCCTGAGCTTGAAGCCGCGACGTACTCGTCTTCAGGATATACCGCATAGGGCTTTGTAATCCAGAGGGGTTCCTTTCCTCTGTTCATAGTTGAGACCGCAGAGTCCGAGGACTCTACCGCGTCGGCGGACGAATGATTTGACGCCGGCGCGCTGGCGCATCCGGTTATCAAGAGCGCGAAAAGAATTATTGTAAGCATATTGCCTCCACTAAATTGAGCGTATGTTCTCGGACCGATATATTTTCTTCGCTGAAAGAAGCTAATACTCTTCCGTTTTTCCCGTAGTATCTGACGGTCACTGAATAGATTCCCGGATCGACGGTGATGCCGCCGACATAGGCTTTGGCGGGAAAGTAGCGGGAAAGCCGGAGATCCGCCTGTTCGCTGGCTTCCGCAAAGACCTGCGCGCCTAAACTGAGGAGCGTTAAGAGCAGAGATGCGTTGCTGTCGTCGGCGTAATCTGCCGCCGCGCCGAGAACCGACGAAGCCGCCCCTTTCATCACGCCCCGGATTACCGATTTAAGATAGATAAGATTGATCTTCTCTTTGAAGGTCTCCCGGGCTACCGCTTCGATGTCTTCCAGAAGCTCAAGGCTGAAGGACGCGCCGGTATTCAGGACCGCTTCGATTCGGCTGATTGCGGAAGGGCGGTAGACCATTACCGGCAGGGCGATCTTAATGTACCTGAATGACGGCAGGAAAAGGGGAATCCGAATCGTCTGCTCCTGCTTGATCGGGGACAGCCCGCCGAAGCCTATGACGTTAAGCCGAGCCTTTCCCGGGGGAACAGCCAGTTCGTCGTCGATAGAACGAGGCGGAGGATAAGAATAGACTCCGGGGGCGTTGGCGAAGGCGATTTTGAGCTGATCCCGGTCGATTCGGGCGTCGTCGTACGCGCCGCGGCTTCGGTAGAAGAGCAGACCCAGATACCGGGCGAGCGCGGAATTGGAAAACTGCGAGGGCGATTCGGGATTAGGCGGGATGGTTCCGCCTTCTTCCAGAGCCATCGCCTGCAAATCGGTTAGCATCTCGCCGTATTTGGCGGATAGGAATTCCAGTTTTTCGTTCATCCGTCTGATTTCGACCAGCGCGTCTTCGGCGTTGTTCAGGTGATAGTAATTCAGCGCGTTGAAGGCGTTGCTGTAGATGTCTTCGTAATCTTCGCCGGCGTACTCTTTAACCGTATCGTTGAGGATATAGGATGCGATTTCCTGGGTTACGCTTTTAGTAAAGGCTTCTTCTATCGCCAGTTCTCCTTGCTGAAGCAGTTCAATCGAGTCCTCATAGCTTCGGGCGTAATGAGCGAGCATTCCTTTATCAAGGTAGTACAGTATTGGGTCTTTGTATATTTTTTTCTTATCTCGTTCAAGGATTTCCACGCTTTCGGCGTAATGTTCCCGATATAGGGCGTTATCGATTCTGGTATAGGCGTCGGAAGCGCAGGAAAGAAACAAACAACTGACGAACAGGATAGGGGCGATCATATTCATTCCTTTATTCCGCCGGCTTTTGAGCGATTCCTAAGGTCCATACCGATTTATCCGCGGGATTGACCCATGCGTCTAAGGCGTAGAAGCGTTGTAATCTGCCGGCCGCGGTGATTTCTTGGCTTGACGACGAGCGCCAGTCAAAGGTTCCAGAGCCGCGGATATGGCGGGTTTCTTCTTGTGCGGAACCGTACAAGGCGGTAATGATGGCGAAAATGGCGTTCTCATAAGAAGCGGTTACGGTGTCCCGATGCGCCGACCGGCGGCCGGCGTATCCTATTCCCGTTATATATCCGGGAATCTCCGGCGGAACCGTAATCCACGAGGGTTTTTCAGGTCTCTGAAAGGACGCCCAGCCTGCGGGGATTTGAACCGGCGTCTTGTATCTCACTCGGACAAAGATCGCGCCGTCCTTTTGAAGGACGTCCGTTTCGGGATCGAAGATCAAGCCGTCTACATATTTTTTATAGTCCTCGTCGTATTGCAAAAAGGTTTCGGTTTCGGAGCGGTAGTCGAAGATGCCTCCGCCGGTATTCAAAACCGAGGTTATGCGGGCTTCCAGCCCGTTGAAAATAGCCGCTTTTTTAGCGGCGTCTTCCAGAGCGAGGCGGAGAGAGTCTTCTCTGCGGGAGTAGATGCCGGCGGTTCCGTAAAAAACCACGGCTCCAGAAGCGGAGCCGGTATTCCAAAACGCGCCGCTTTCAGGCTGAGACATAGCCGAAGGCTGAGACGTAGCCGAAAGAGCCGCTCCTTGAGAAGGAGGGCTTTGACATCCGAGAAAGGCAACCGCGCAGAGGACAAGAAGATTTTTTATCAGTTGGAAGCCTCGTTGCCGGACCGAGGGAATCCCTCGGTCTCGATTACCGCTGGTTGTTAATTGCTTACCCGAGCAGGCGTTTCGTTTTTCTTTGCCAACTGAGCGTCCATCATTTGGAGGGCTTGGTCGGCTTTGAATTCCGCGTACTGAGCGGCTTCGCTGTCGAAAATATTGGCGACCGTATTTTTGGCGTCTGATTTCTTATATTCGACCCGCATCCACCAAGTGCCGTCAGGCGCGCGCCATTTCGCATTGGTTACGGTGCCGTTGAGTTTGGCTTGGGTCAAGGTTCGGCTTATGTCTTCCTGAAGGGAAAGGTTCGCCTGACTGCCGCTGGTTCCGGCGTCCCGGTTATAATCGGTAAACATCGCTTGGACGCTGGCGTCAATCTGCCGGGCTATGGCTACCCGGGCCCGGTTTTCCGCGGTGGTCATGGAAAAACTGTCGTTGGACTGCTTCGCGCTTCCGATGCCCCAGATTACGTCTTCCGGGGCGATTTCGTTAAGCCACTCCGGGAGGTTGACGGGCTGTGCGGCCGCGGTTTCTTTTTCCGCTGGGGCGGACGACTTGCACCCAACCATGAAGCACAGGAAAACCGCCGACGCTAAAACCGCCGCGATTTTTTTCATTTTCATAAAGAACTCCTCAATAAAATGCTAAAAATAAAAATGCCTACAGCATTTGCGTTTAAATATAGCGCAAAAGATTACCAATTTCCAGTCTCTTTTGGACTTTTTTTGCGGGGCGAAGTCCGTCCCAGTCCCGGAAATGTTTCGCGTGAAACATTCGGGCGGTTCAGGCTAGTCGGCGCGAAAGGTCAGAATCACCTCCGCTCCTTCCGCGTCCGCAGAGTACAGCTTCAGCGCGCCTTCCGCCAACTCCCACCGCTTCGACTCTTGAAGATACGCGCAATACTCATGTTCCTTGAGCGTTTCAGGCTCGTTAAAGGCGAACATCTTCGTGCTGGCAATGACGCCGAAAGATAAGTCCCCGCCTTCCCGCCGATAATCCGCAAAATACGAGTTAGGCGCGGCTTTGCCGGTAATCCGCATCTCGTCGGCGTTAAAGCTCAGGGTATAAAACTCGCTTCTCTCCTCGCCTAAGGCGTCTCGGCTGAAGCCTGAGTCCTCGGAACCAATCGCCGCCGACTCAAGTTTCCAGACTTTCCCCAACACCGGGGCGAAATCGTCGGCGGCTTCTTCGGCTGGCGCGGACGCTTCCTGAAGGTCTGATCCGCCCTGTTTCGCGGTTCCGCCGCCGGCGCAGGAAACCGCCGCGGTAAGACAGACGCACGCGCAGATTTTTAAGAAATTACTCATGGTTTTCTCCTGTTCTAAAAATAGTACATTTTCGAGGGGGAATTCAAGCGTCTCCGTCCTGCGGCTCAAAGGCTTTCCTATACCTTTTTTCTATAGTATATTAAGAAAAGGAGCAATTAATGATAAAATCCGATGAACCTTGTCCGTCCTGCGGCGCGCAGTGCGCCGCCGAAGAGATAGCCGCCGCGTTGAAAACCTGTCCGTCCTGCGGCTATCACTACCGGATGGAGCCGATAGAACGGATTCGGTATTTAACTGATCCCGGCAGTTTCGCTGAATTTTCGGGAAACCTCACATCCTTAAACCCTATCGACCTTAACGGCTACGAGGAAAAACTCTCGGAAGCGGAAGCCAAAGCTCAGATGAAAGACGCGGTCATCACCGGAACCTGTTCCATAGAAGGACGGAACCTGATCTTAGGGCTGATGTCCTTTACCTTCATGGGCGGCTCTATGGGTTCCGTGGTGGGAGAAAAGGTCTGCCGGGCATTGCTCATGGGCGTGGAAACCGGTTTGCCGGTAGTCATCTACGCCACCTCAGGAGGCGCGCGGATGCAGGAAGGCATCTTCTCCCTGATGCAGATGGCGAAAACTTCCAGCGCGGCCGCGGAACTCGATAAAGCGGGCGTTCCCTTCTTCATCGTCCTCTGCGACCCTACTACGGGCGGCGTTATCGCTTCTTTCGCCATGCTCGCGGACGTTACCCTTGCGGAACCGGGCGCGCTTATCGGATTCACCGGACCCCGGGTCATCGAGGGAACCATCCGGGAAAGCCTCCCCGAAGGATTCCAGCGCGCGGAATTCCAATACGAAAAAGGCTTCGTAGACCTCATCGTAAAACGCCGGGACCAACGGCGCGTCCTCAAAGAACTGATCGACCTCCATACCCCGGCGGACGCTAAAAACAAACAGGAGGTAAACCCATGACCAATACCGGAATACTCCACGAAAAAATCGAAGAACTGAGAAAACTGGTTCGCGATTCCGGCATCGACGCAAGCCAAGAACTAAAGCGTTTGGAAGGCAAGATTCAAGCCGGAGAGCGCACCGAAACGTCTTGGAAACGAGTCGAACTCGCCCGGCACCCGGAACGCCCCTACTCGCTGGACTACATCAGCCGGATTTTCGACGGCTTTATCGAACTTCACGGAGACCGCTTGTTCGGAGACGATCCGGCAATCGTCGGCGGACTGGGCTTCCTCGAAGGAAGACCGGTCACGATCCTCGCAAACCAGAAGGGACGCACCCTCAAGGAAAATATGTACCGCAACCACGGCATGGCGAACCCCGAAGGCTACCGCAAAAGCCTCAGACTGGCGAAACAAGCGGAAAAATTCCGCCGCCCCATCGTTACCTTCGTGGACACCGCCGGAGCCTATCCCGGCTTGGGATCGGAAGAACGAGGCATCGGCGAAGCCATCGCCCGAAACCTCCGGGACTTCAGCCAACTGAAAACGCCCATCGTGTGCATCATCATCGGCGAAGGCGGCTCAGGAGGCGCGCTCGGACTCAGCGTCGGCGACAAAATATATATGCTGGAAAACGCCATCTACTCGGTAATCAGTCCCGAAGGATGCGCCTCCATCCTGCTCAGAGACGCCGCAAAAGCTAAAGACGCCGCCGCAATGCTCCGCATCACCAGCGCAGACCTCCTCGACTTCAAGGTAATCAACGGCGTCATCCCGGAACCCCCCGGCGGCGCGCACGCCAACCCCGACGCATCGGCTCAAATCATCAAAGAAGTCCTGATAAAAGAACTCAGAGACCTCTGCGAGCGCAACCCTTCCGTGCTGGTTCGCTACCGAAATCAGAAAATCCGCAAAATCGGTCATTGGAACGAGGGAAATTAATTTCTTTTATCCCCCGCCCGCCACAAGCCCTGCTTGGCGGTTCGGGCAGTCCGTTCCAAAGCCTCAAACTCATCCTTAAACTGAAAGGGAAAAACCGTATACGCATGACCGTAGCCTTCCTGAATGAGAAGCGCAT
>JAIRPH010000140.1 GCA_031257135.1 Spirochaetaceae bacterium | reverse complement strand
GCCGCCGTTGATTTTCAGCTTAAAGACTTCGATGTTTTCGATGCCGTCGTTATCCACGACTTTTACCGCTATGGTATAGGTCCCGACTTTTAACGTGATAATCTGTTTTCCGACTTTGTCTATTATAACGGAGGGCTTAAACCGCTTCTTTTCTTGATCATAGGAAAAGTCCCAGCTGTAAAACTCCACGCCGGAAAGACTATTCCCAGCCGCTGTAAATTCTATTTTCCGGCTTCCGTCCGGGTATTTTTCCAACTCGCTGGTCTGCACCGAAACCGTCGGTTTTACCGCTAAATCGACTATTTCATCCACCCTGACTAACTGTATGATTACATCTTCTGAGTTTTTTATGCGCGCAACTTCTTCAAACGCGCCTTTGCCGAAAGAAAACGCAATGATATAGCCTACCGGTTTTTTAGCGGAAACGTTTTTTTCAAACAGTATTTTGTGATAATGCTTTGCGGAAAGATAGAAATTCTTTACAACGTTGACGCCGACGTTATTCGATTGTTTTACCTGTATCGGCTCGCCCGAAGCGGTTTTGCCGTCAACGCCTTTGTCTCCGCCTTTTTTGTTGTGCGGAATCCCGCCGTATTGCTGAATTATCCACGTTTCAAACTTAAAGGGGTCTTCGGTAAAAAGCGCGTCATAATCGTATTTGTGCAAATGAAGCGTATAGGCCGAGGTAAATAATTCCGTCTGTTTTTGCAGACGCAGTTCCGTTACTTTTACCGCCATAGGCGATTGATCTATGCCGATCCATTGCCGTTTCAGCCTGTCCGCAACTGCAATAGTCGTGCCGCCGCCCATAAACGGATCAAGCACCACATCTCCCTCATTGCTCGACGCTTTAATAATGCGCTCTAAAAGAGCCTCAGGCTTCTGCGTCGGATAACCAATGCGCTCTTTTCCGTTCCCTTGAATAGGATGTATGTCAGTCCATACATTACCGGGATTTTTACCATCCTTTTCAGAAAGAATTTTATGGTATCTTGCCTCGCCTCGGCGTGATCTTGCGATGGTTTCAGGGTTATACGGCGTTTTTACCGCATCAAGATTAAATATATAATTGCTGGTTTTTGAATACCAATATATGGTATCATATTTTTCTCCGAAACTGCTTCTCGCGCTTGCGCCCATTATATAATGCCACGCTATTTCGTTTCTGAAATTTTTAGCTCCAAATATTTTATCTAAAATATGTACCCGGATATAGGCGTTTGCGTGCCAGTCGCAGTGGAGGTAGATACTGCCGGTATTTTTGAGGATGCGGTGCATTTGGACGACTCGTTCGTAGAGCCATGCGATATAGTGATCGATGCCGCCTGCCCAGCGGTCTTGAAAGGAGCGTATTTCGCCTGCGTCGCCCCATATTACTTCGTAGTTGCGGTTGCTGAAAAACGGCGGGTCAAGGTAGATGAGGTCGATAGATTCGTCGGGAAGTTTTTTGAGGCTGTCAAGATTATCTCCGAGGATAAGTTTGTTTACGCTAAAGTCTAATTCATCATGCGTCATAACTGGTCTGACTCCCAGAACTAATTTTTTTTAGTATATCGCTTTTAAATAAAAAAATGCAAGAGAGTAAAAATAATTTCAGCGGAATTTTCTCTAGGACCGGCGCGTTCAAAGCGATTTAGGAAAGGGTCCGCTGATTGCTTGGATTTTCGCATAAGGTATACCGCTTTTGTCCTGCCTAGGGATGTTATTTGATTGACAAAGGCATAGCATATCTCCTAAGATGTATATGACAAGGATTTTTTATGTCAACAATGGTACAGGGTGTAGAAAAGGAATTCCTGCTTAAATCATTTTATAATGATCAGGTTTCTATTTTGTGCAGGTATAATCGTACGGTCTATACCTTGCAGATAGAAAAGTTAGGCAAAACCGAAATCTCTTTTAAGATAAATCAGGTAATCCCCGGATTATACGCGGGCAAGAAAATCGATCTCACCGTTGAGTATAAAGGCATTGTCGTGGTCTTTGTAGTTGAGGTCAGCAGTATTGCCAACAATCTTCTGGTTACTACCTTTCCAGACCTGCTATACAAGAACCTTGATCGGGCGTATCCCCGGGTGGAGTTCCCCGGGGATATGCAGGTGCGGTTTTCTTTTGTTCAGGAACGGTACTTTTTGCCGTTTTTGGGTCCGCAGGAACGGTCTCAGCCCAATGAGGCGGAAACGCTGTCAGACCCGAATCTCAAAACCGTTAATGACATCACCGGGCATCTGTCCGCTTGGGTTCGGACCGCCGGGGCGGAGTACAAGCTGTTTCTCTTCAAAGACGCAAAGCCCGTAACCCTTGAAGAGCAGATAATAGTCAAAACAGGCAAAACCCTCTTTCTGCCTTCGACTAAGGAGCCTCTGCTTGAAACCGATCCGGGAACCCAAAAACGGGTGATAACCAAAGACCTGTTTCTTCACTATTTGGAAAGCATCGGCGTGCTGTCCTCGTACTTCGATACCGCAATAGAGCAGTTTATTCAGTCTAAGACGGCTAAACATATCTGCGGAGACCTTTGGGTTCCGCTCTGTTTTAAGGACTACATCGCCGGATATATCCATTGCTGGACAACCCAAGAAGATAAAATCCCTTTACCCTATACCGCGGTTGAAACGTTATACGGTTATGCAAACGCCCTTGTGGGGGCATTGGAGGAAAAAGGCTATTTTGAATCTTTTAATCTGAAAAACAAGTTTATCCCCGCTCAGGGCATAGACATAAGCGCGGGGGGCGTCCGTTTCTCTTATCCTAAGTCATATATTTCGGATATGCTCCAGTTGGATTCCCAAATAGAAGCGAAACTGCTCACGGCAAAACGCACGGTGACTATAAAAGTAAAGATTCTGCGGCGGTACGAGGAGAAAAACATAACCTACTACGGATGCCATTTTCTGGATATGGCGCCGGAAGATATTCGTTTTCTCTACGAGTATATCTATGGAAAACCCTTTTCGGACACGGGAGGGCATTTTTTCTGATTTTTTTTACGATTGTTTTCAAGAAATAACGCATTGGACAGCCATAGGTTTTTCCGTATCGGATTTCACGTTTTCATATTTCTCTGTTTGGTTATAGGAACCGCGGTTTTTGTACGTCCTATTCAGCTCAGTATTCAGGAGCGTATGGGGCAGGTTCGGGACGGGCTTATACTCCGGGCTGAAAGCTTCCTCGGAAGAACCATAACCTACGCCTCTATTGGACCGTCCATTTTCGGCACGCTGGATATACGGAACTTTCGGCTCTCTGGAAACGGCGGAAAACCGGTTATAACCGTTGCGAAAATTAGAATATCCTATTCGTTTTTTTACCTTATTCAAGGCAGGATTATGGAATCTCTGCGGATGATCCGCCTCGACAGACCGGCTCTTGCCCTCGACGCCGAGGGGGATAAGGATTTGCTGACGCTTTTTTCGCCGGAAAACTTTTCCGAGTCCTTCCCGATGCCCGACCGTATTCGGATATGGATACGAAACGGAAACGCCGAAGTCGTCAGCCCGGCGAACCGGTTCAAGGCGGAAGGGCTTACCCTTGACGCCAGTTTAGGGCAGGGACGCATCCGGTTTCAGGGGAAGGGGAACTTGGGGCTTACTCTGGGGGAATTGCTGTGGGAACCTTTTTCGGTTCGGCTTGGGGTAAAGCTCTCCGGGGAAAGCGCGGCGGACTTTCAGAGCGGTTCTGCAACGCTGAGTATGGCATCCTTTGCCGATGAAACCGTGCGGTTTCAGCCGATTACGATAAACCTCACCGTGGCGGACAATAAAATCGCCATGACCAAGATAAACGATCAGTCCGCTTTTGACTTGTCCGCGGATTATGATATAACCGCCGGACAGATGACCAGCCTCTTCAGATGCGACGGGTTTTCTCCGAAAGACTTCATCGCCTTCGGCGGGCATTTGAAGGATCAGAATCAATGGCTGTCTTTCAAAACTTCCGGGAATGTTTCTTTTAACATGAACCGGAACCGGGAATTCCGCTACTCCCTGCACCTTTACGGCAGTCTTCCCGCAGGAATACCGATCAAAAACGCCTCTTTTGTCATGCGCGCGGAAGGGGATCAGAATAGCGTTGACTTTGACGAGCTTGCGGTTCATCTGGCTCAGGGGAGCCTGCGGTATCATGGGAGCTTAGGTTTCGCTCCGTTTGCGCCGGAAGGCTTTTTTTCTTTTTATCAGTTCGGTCTTTCCGAGACTGACAGGATTAATGGGCGGGTGACTGTTCATTCCCAAGACCAGCGCATCGACTTTCGGGGAACCGCGCTTGCCTTTGGGGAGCGTTCCTTCGCGGACTTCCGAGGGTCGGCGCAGGTTGACGCCGAGGGATTGACCTTCGAGACGGCGTTAATACCCGGAAGAGCGGTTTCCAGCGGGCTGTTTCTGCAAGGCTTTTATGATTTCGGCTCTTCTCCGTACGCGGAAATGAACCTTACCGTGCGGTCTCTGGAAGGGGACGATATAATCGCGCTGATTAGTCCCTTTAAGACCCTGCCGGATTCCGCGGGACTCGGCTTACTGCGGACTTTTTCCCTAAACTCCTCAGTCTACATAGCGACCGATTTTAAGCATATTTCCTATTACGCCCCGAATATTGCCGTTATCGCCCCGGACCGGAACGAACTTTTTAGGGGAATCTTATCCGGCACGGAACGGCGGTTTCAGCTTAATCAGGGGCAAGTTACGTGGCAGGAAGAGGATATTATCCTAACCGGCGGAGCGGAATTTGAAGACCCTCAAAATATTTCGTTTACGATAGACGCAACCTATTTCGATAAGTATTACCGTTTAAACGGGACCCTGTTAGATCGGAATTCCCTTAGTATTCAGGGGCTTCATGGGGTGCGGTTTTATCTTAGCGCGGCTGAGGACGGCGGATATTCCGGCTTTTTTGAAGCCGATAACGTGCCGATTCCCTATCGGGGGCGTCCGGGGCGGTTCAGCGCGAACGCGTCTCTGCGCTATGAGTCTCCTGAAGCGTGGTCTCTTCAGGTAGACGCCTTTGAGCTGGCGGACCTATTCGCTACCTATTCGGCGAATCCTTTGGGAACGGCTCTGCGGATTTCCGGCGGAGCCGATCAGGAAGGGGCGGACTTTCGGAATATTTTCTTTGACGACGGGCGGGGTCCTCTCAGCGGCGCGGTAACCGCGTCTTGGGAGGAGGGCTTTTCTTCTATAATAGGGAGTATCTCCCTCAGGAACGGCGAGGGAAACGAATGGTACACCCTTACCGGCGGGTTTAAGGACAAAAGTCTGAGCCTACGACTGACCGGCAGAAATATGCAGATCGGCCGGTTTACCGAAAATTCCTTTAACGCGGTTGCCACGGGATCCGCGGAGCTGGTCTGGAATTCCCGGGATTCTTTTTCCGGGAAGCTGAACGCCGCCGCTTTGACCGCGCGGGTTTTGGACACTGACGTATCTGTTCAGGGCGTCGCCGCGTTGGACAATACCGCTTTGACCGCGGACGGACTTTCGCTGAAGTACGGGAATATTCAGGCGGATATTCAGGCTCTGACGGTGAATCGGCGTACCGGCAGAGCCGACGCTCAGGCTCGGCTTCAGATCGCCGGCGGGAATACGGATATATCTTTCAGCTTAGGGGCGTTGTTTAATCCTATAGATTCATGGTTTCATCTGCACAAGGCGGCTGATTCTTTTGACGGAATTCTTTCCGTAGACTCAGGCTCGTTTAACGGCATTGCGGTAGCAGAGCCTTTTGACTTTGTGTTTTCCCGGAACGAGTCCGCTATCGCGCTGTCCGGAGGGCCCCGGGATATGATCCGGTTCAGAATGACTAATGCCGGAGATTTTTACGCGGGGCTTTCCGCGCCGTCTCCGGTGAGAGGAACTATAATCGGCGCGGTCGGCTTGAAAGAGAATGTTATTGACGTGCAGACTCAGGATTTATATATCGATCTGACCGCTTTATGGCGTTTCATCCCCTCGGAGGCGAAGAATGTTGTTACGATCAACGGCGGTTTCGTTACCGCCTCGCTGAGGATCGCCGGACCTCTCGGAGACCCGGAGTTTTTCGGAACGCTTCACGGGAACAGCGTGCGCTTGGGCGTTCCGCAATTTCTGACCGCCTCGGTCAGCCCGGTTCCTATGACCGTAAGGCTGGAAGGGAATGAGATGTCTTTCGGTCCCACCCTTGCGGCGGTGGGCATGGGGACAGGCACGGTTTCGGGAACCTTCCGGTTTGATCGTTGGGTTCCAGATACGTTTGACTTGAACATCCGAGTTCCCCAAGAGCAGGCGATTCCCTTCGGGTTTGATATTTCAGGGATTGTCTCGTACGGTAAGGCTTCGGGCTGGCTGAAGCTCTCCATGCAGGACAGGGTCTTTAC
>JAIRPH010000083.1 GCA_031257135.1 Spirochaetaceae bacterium | reverse complement strand
ACTCGTTCTATTCAGGATAGAACCATCGAGGCTTTTAGTCCCGATGGTTCCGCTTTTAGCAAAACTCATTCGGCTCAAAGCCGAACAATCGGGTCTTTTGGACTGAATCGTTTTATTTTCAGCAGAACGAGTTTTATCGTGCATAGAACTCGTTTTATTTTTAGCAGAACGAGTTTTATCGTACATAGAACAAGTTCTATTCGGCATAGAACAAGTTCTATCGGCAGGCGCGCGGGGACCGATTCGCGTCTGCCGTTCCCGCCGGCGGAACTAGTTCCCTATTCGGCGTATTTCTGATATACTTATACCAATGAAAATATTGGTTCATACGTCATCATATATTGTTGGGCTTCTCTGTTGGGTTTTGGGTTCAGCGTTGACGCTGTTTATTCTGGGGACTATGAGGGACCGGGCGCGGCTTATCCGGGACAACGATAACGAACGGATTCTCAACGGCATTGTGACCGAGCTTCGAGGGCATGAAGATTTCGGGTCTGCCATTGAGTCAAGTCCGGTTCTGTCTGAGCGGATAGCCGGATTCGCCATTTATGGGGAAGACCTGTCTTTGCAGTACCGGTGGGGCGACGCGCCGGATGTCTTCAACGAAGGTATTATCGGGGATCAGAAAACGAACAAATTCAACCGGTACACGATTCAGAACAAGAAAGGAGACCGGGTTAAGTTTGTACTGCATCACGAGCGTCCTTCTCCGCCTTTCGGCGGTCCGATGCAGACTGCGCCGCCGCGTAAAAATCCTAACCGCGCCGCTCAAGAGAATTTCGTCAACGCCTTTAATATTCTCGCCGCGGGGAATTATATATACATTGATATAACGCATCCCGCGTATTGGCGCGTTCAGACGCTGACAGAGGTTCTGTTTCCGGTGTGCGAAGCGGCTCTGCTTGCCGCGGTTTTTTATATCCGCCGTCTGTATCTCCGGAATCGGGAGTATCGGGAGCGCATTGAAGCGCAGAAAAATCTCGTGGTTCTCGGCGCGGCGGCAAGCACCTTAGCCCATGAAATCAAGAATCCTCTGCTGTCCATACGGCTTCAAACGGGTATTCTCAAGAAGCTCCTCCCGGATACAGGTCAGGAAGAGGTTGCGATTATCGACGAAGAGGTCGAGCGGCTTTCAGAGCTGACCTATCGGGTCAATGATTATCTGCGGGAAGCGCAGGGAAATAAGGCTCCTCTGCCGGTGTACCCGATGATCGCCGAAACAGCCCAGAGGCTCTGCGGCAGAAACATAGTCCGCAAAAACGTTCTGGGAGAAGCCGCGGTTTTCATGGACCCATACCGGGCTAGATCGGTTTTTGAAAACGTCCTGCGGAACGCGCTGGAATCCGGCGGAGACGAAGCGGAAGTAGGCGTATCCATTACCCGAAACAACGGGTTTATCAGCATCGAGGTTTTTGATCGGGGAAAGGGAATAAGCGACGCCGATATGAAACGGGTATTCGATCCTTTTTTTACCCGGAAAAGCGCGGGTACGGGAATCGGGCTTTCTATCAGCAAACGCTTCGTGGAAGCCGTTGACGGTTCCATCGTTCTGGAACGCCGGGAAGGAGGAGGAACCGTAGCGCGAATCAACATTCCCGAATGGGTATCGGTTCCCGATCATCAAGCCGAGCGGGGAGCAGGATAAATGGCGATATTAATCGTAGACGATGAAAAAAACATCCGCAGTTCGCTCAAGAAATATCTCGGTCTTGAGGGAATCGAGTCAGAGTACGCGGAAAGCGGCGAAGCGGCTCTGGGCTTTCTCGAACGGGATCGGTTCGATGCGGTACTGCTGGATTTGAAACTTCCCGGCATGAGCGGGCAAGAAGTATTGGAATGGATACAGCAGAGAGGAATCCGCTCGCCGGTGATTATGATTTCCGCGCACGGACAAATTTCTGACGCGGTGCTTGCCCTGAAATCAGGAGCGAAAGACTATCTGGTTAAGCCCTTTGATCCCGCGGAACTGGTGATTAAACTCCGGGCTTTGCTGGAAAACCGCCGCCGGGAAGATATGATTGAAGCCGGAAAACGGACGGACTTGAACCGGGAAAGCGGGCTTATCGGCAATACCGAAGCCATGAGCCAGCTTTCCCGGCAGATCGATAAGATCGCATCCACCGACGTAACCGTTCTCGTAACCGGCGAAAGCGGAACCGGCAAGGAAGTTGCCGCCCGGGAGATTCACGCCCGGAGCCTAAACCGAGACGAGCCGTTTGTAGCGGTAAACATCGGCGGGATTCACGAAGGACTCATGGAAAGCGAGCTGTTCGGACATGAAAAAGGAGCGTTCACCGGCGCGGTAAACCGAAAACCCGGACTGTTCGAGCTTGCCGGAAAAGGCTGTCTCTTTCTCGATGAGATCGGAGAAATGCCGCTTCCCCTTCAGGTGAAGCTCCTCCGGGTTTTGCAGGAACGGAAAATCCGCCGACTCGGAGGCATGAACGATATTCCGGTAAACGCCCGGATCGTATCCGCTACCAATCGGGACTTGGAGGCTATGGTTCGAGACGGCTCGTTCCGGGAAGACCTTTACTACCGGCTTAACGTATTCAGAATCGAACTCCCGCCCCTGCGGGAGCGCGCCGAAGACATTCCCCTCTTGATAGATCATCTGCTTAACAAGCTGGCTTCCCGCATGGGACGTTCCGTTCCTAAGATCGCCCCGGAAGGGCTGGACAAACTCTGTTCTTATGCTTATCCCGGAAATATCCGGGAACTGGAAAATATACTGGAACGAGGGCTTATCTACAGCGACGGTCATACCATAAAGCCCGAAGATATGAATCTCTGTACTCTTCACGGCGGAAACGACGAATCTCTTGAACCTTCTTCAGGGGTTCAAACCGCCGCTAAATCGCTGGAAAGCATAGAAAAAGAAGCGATTCGGGACGCGCTGACTCAGTATCAGGGAAACCGGACTAAAGCGGCCGAAGCGTTGGGCATCAGCCGGAAAACTATCCTGAACAAAATTAAAGTCTACAAACTGAAAAGCCCGGAAGATACCGATTAGTCCCAATCCCGTGCGAAACGGCGTCGGAAACAAAATATGTTGACGAGGATTTTGAGGTATGGTATAGTGTTTCTATGACTGTTTTGATTATATTCGCCTTAATCGGAGTAATTATTGCCGAAACGCTTGTCATTATCTTTCGAGGCAGAGGGAAACCGCGTTCGATACAGGAGATGACTCAGCATCTTACCCAGCTTTCTGAAGGCGGCGGGAATCTAACCCTGCGCCTGAAAGCGGACGGCTCAGACAGTTTGAGCAGAGTTCATAACCTGCTCAACGACTTTGTTACCCAGTTTGACCGGATCATGTACCAGATTCAACTGGGAACAAAGCTGACCGACGAAAACGCCGAAGCGTTACATAAATCAATAGAGCATATCATTAAAAATATCGAAGATATTACCCAGTCCATCGGCGGAGTTAAAACGCTGGTCAATTCCCAATCGGAAAGCGCGGGCAGAGTTTCCAACCATGTGCAGGAAATACATCAGGAAATGATAGAACAAAACAGCCGCATCACTCAGCAGACCGCGCTTCTGAAAGCGGGGTCTGCTCATCTTGCGGATTTGACTTCCGGCATCAGAGACATAGCCGAACTTACCCAAAGCAACAGTTCTGAATACGAAGGATTAAACCGCAACGCCAAAGCCGGACGAGACGCGGTCACCGGAATTCAAACTACTATGGAAGCCTTAAACATGAAACTCAATACGGTCTTTGAGGCGAATAAAGTCATCAACGTTATCGCAAGCCAGACCAACCTGCTTGCGATGAACGCGGCAATCGAAGCGGCTCATGCAGGCGATGTAGGAAAAGGCTTTTCAGTGGTAGCCGATGAAATTCGGAAACTGGCGGAAAATTCAAACGCTCAATCCCGAATCATCGCCGAAAGCATGAAAGACCTGAAAGACTCAATGATAAACGCCGTACAAACCGCGAAAAACGCCAATCATATTTTTGACGCCATTTTTGTTTCGGTAGAAAAAGTAACCGCCAATCAGGAATCCATGCTCAAAGGCGTACAAGGACAAACGGAAAACGCCGAACGCATCGAAAAACAGTTTACCGAAATAGAACAAAACAGCGCCGCTGTGTACGAAGGTTCTCAAAAAATAAACGCCCGAAGCGACGCGCTTCAGCATGAGTCCAAACAAGTAGTTTCAATCACTAATGAAGCGGTAAAACAGTCCGCGGTCATCTCGCCTGATGCGGTAATGGAATCTACCAGACAATCGGTCGATCTCATCAGGCTTAATCTGGTAATCATAAAGGAACTGCAAAACGCCGCGTCAGGATTCAAGGTATCGGAACTGCAAAACTTTGACGCAACTAAACAGAGCATGAAAGGAACCATCCTTATATGCTTTGAAGAACTGGTAAAAAGCGTCGGCGGACAGGAAAAATGGCGGGAGGTATTGCGGAAATCCAGCCTGCCGGAAAATTTACAGCTCGACCGAGTCATGGACGTTGACATGGAAACCGTTCAGCGGATACTGACAAATATCTGCGCGGTATTAAATCTTTCTCTTCAGCAGGTATGGAACGCCTTCGGCGACTATTGGTCAACGGTCTACGCGCCGAAACACTATCAAGCCTGCTATTACGGCATTAAAGAAGCTAAAGCCTTTATTATGAACTTGGATAAACTCCACGGCAATATAATAAAAATAATGCCTAACGCCCGCCCGCCTCGTTTTGAGTACGAGGAAATCGACGAACGCACTGTACGGGTGCATTATATATCAAAACGGAATATGATAGACCTCTGCATCGCTCTCTTTAAGGGGACAGGCAAATTCTTCAAAACTCCTATCTCGGTAAAGAAATTATCCGACGCGTATCTGGAGATACGGTTCGATTAAAATTCGCGAAACGCCCAAGAACCATATCCGCGGTTCTTAGGCGTTTCGCGGCTACCGTACCGCGCACGCGGCTTCGTACATTTCGATATACTTCTTCGCCGACTTTTCCCATGAAAAACTATGTTTCATGCCGGTAATCCGCATGGCTTCGATTTGAGACCGCCGGTTGTAGTACGCCCAGACCGCCCAGCCTACGGTATTATAAATCGCGGAAGGGGTCAGATCGTCGAACATAAAACCGGTGCCTGCGCCGGTTTCTTCATTGAAGTTCTGCACGGTATCGGCTAAACCTCCGGTATTGCGTACAATCGGCAGAGTTCCGTAGGCAAGAGAATACATCTGGTTCAGTCCGCAGGGTTCATATCGGCTGGGCATGAGGAAAAAATCGCTTCCCGCCTCAATGAGGTGGCTTTCCTTTTCGGAGTAGCCGATATGGGCTTTGAAGTTGGACAGCCGATAGGAAAGGCTTTTAATCTCATTTTCGCACCACGGCTCCCCGGAGCCGAGGAGGACTACCTGTAAATTCATGTCCCGGCAGATAGACCACGCGGAGCCGTAGGCCGGACCGAAGACTTCGCCTACTCCTTTCTGCTCGGTAAGGCGGGTTATCATGCCGACAACCGGCACGTCCGGATTGGGGGGCAATCCGAAGGTTTCTTGCAGAGCCGCTTTTGCGTCGGCTTTGCCGCTCATGTCTTTGATCCCGTAGGTTTTGGGGATGAACTTATCCTTTTGCGGATTCCAGACATTCGTATCGATGCCGTTGAGAATACCCAGGTAATCCGCGGAACGGTAGCGGAGGACTCCGTCGAGCCGGAAGCCGTGAATCGAAGTCTGCGTTTCTCTGGCGTAATTCGGAGAGACCGTGTTGAGCTTGTCCGCGGCGTTAAGCCCGGCTTTGAGGAAGTTCATCATATTCCAGTCGTCGAAGCCGGCGTTGTAGAACACATCCCAGCCGAGATTAGTATAATGAAAGTTATCCTTGTTATACACTCCCTGATATCCCAGATTATGGATGGTCAGCGCGGAAACGGTCTTGCTGAAATCCCTTTGCTTCTCTCCATATTTCAAAAATACCGGGACCAGCGCGGCGGGCCAATCGTGGGCGTGCAGAACATCAGGATACCAGCCGATTTTACGGCAGACCTGAAATACCGCTCTGCAAAAAAAGGTAAACCGCCGGGGATTGTCCAGAAAATCCGGCTCCCAGGGGACTCCGTAGATGCCGTCTCTGCCGAAAAACTGTTCGTGGTCGATAAAATACACCGCCACCGGGTTCTTTTTCGGCGATCCCGGCAGTTCCGTTGTATACACCGCGCTCCATTCTTCGCCGCCGCCGACTGGAACCCCCATCTCTCCTTCGAGCTGAGTCAGCTCAGACCGGTTGATGTTGTAATACCGGGGAAGGACGATCTTAATTTCATGCCCGATCTTCGCCAGAGCGAGAGACAGCGCGGAAACCGCATCGGCAAGACCGCCGGTTTTTGCAAAAGGAACCGCTTCGCTGGAAGCCATCAAAATTTTCATTTTTTTTATAACCTCTTTCTTTTTAAAAAGAATCAACCGTAGAGAGACCGTTTTCCCTGATAATCTCTAAGCCCTCGGCGTGGTCTGCCAATTTGAAGATAACCACCGCCTTTCCCGCCTTGTTTTGCAGAGAGGCATAGAGATATTCGATGTTTATCTTGGACTTCTGAAAGACCTCCATCACCCGGGCGAGACTGCCCGGAACGTCCTCGATTTCCACCGCGGCAACCGCGGTTTCTCTGGTGGTGAACCCTGCGCTGTTCAACGCTTTCACGGCCCGAGGGGTATCGTCCACGATAACCCGCAAGATGCCGAAGTCTGCGGTATCCGCGATGCTGATTGCCCGCATATTAATGCCCTCGCCGGCAATAACCTTCGTAACTTCCCCAAGCCTGCCGGCGTTGTTTTCCAAAAACACGGATATTTGTTTTATCTGCATAGCTCCCTCCTATATCTTGCGCTTGTCAATGACCCGCTGAGACTTGCCCATAGAACGCTCGATGGTTTTCGGCTCAACCAGCTTCACCTTCACGCTGATCATCAGTTTGGACTTCATTACCGCTTCAATCTTGTTCCGCAGACCTTCCAAGCCCCTGGTTTCGTCGCTGAAAAACTCTTTTTTGACCTCAACGTGCAGTTCAATCTCGTCGAGATGAGTCTGCCCCCGATCAACCACAATGAGATAATGCGGATCAGCTCCCTCAATCTCGATCAACGCCTGCTCGATCTGGCTGGGAAATACGTTGACCCCTCGGATAATGAGCATATCGTCGGTCCGCCCGAACAGCCGATGCATCCGCGCCGTGGTCCGCCCGCAGGAACACCGCTCCCGCATGAGAAACGTCACATCCCTCGTCCGATACCGCAACAACGGCGTCCCCTCTTTGGTCAAGGTCGTGAAAACCAGCTCCCCTTTCTCGCCGTCAGGCAGAACCCTGCCGGTTTCAGGATCAACGATCTCAGGATAAAACAGGTCTTCGTTGATGTGCAGTCCATTTTTGGCTTCACACTCAAAAGCCACCCCCGGACCGATAATCTCGGTCAGCCCGTAGATGTCGTAAGCCTTCATTCCGTAGCGTTCTTCGATTTCCCGGCGCATATTTTCGCTCCACGGCTCCGCCCCGAAACAGCCCTTATTTATAGGAAGATTTTTGAGATCAACCCCGGCTTCTTCGGCTTCCTCCGCCATGAACAGCGCGTACGACGGCGTACAGGTGAGAATCGTAGACCCGAAGGACTGCATCACCATAAGCTGACGCTGAGTATTGCCCGAAGACATGGGGATAACGTTCGCTCCGAGGGTTTTCGCGCCGTAATGCGCGCCCATACCGCCAGTGAACAGCCCGTAGCCGTAGCAATTCTGAACCGTATCGTTTTTGGTTCCTCCCGCTCCGGCGAGGGTTCGAGCCATCGCCTCGCCCCAGATGTCGATGTCCTTTTGGGTATAGGCGTCAACCACGGGAACGCCGGTTGTGCCGGAAGACATATGGATTTCCTCGATTTGCGCCTTCGGACAGGCGAGCAGTCCATACGGGAAGGTATCCCGGAGGTCGTCTTTTGTGGTGAAAGGCAGTTTGGCAATATCGTCAAGGGACCGGATGTCCTTCGGCGCGACGCCGAGCGCGTCCATTTTGCGCCGGTAAAAGTCCACATCCGCGTAGAGCTTTTCGGTCAGATTTTTCAGCCGAGCGAACTGCAACTTCCGCCGGGCGTCTTCATCCATCGATTCATATTCAGGGTTAAATATCATACGTCCTTCCTTTGGGATGTAAATATAATCTAACGGTAAAATAATATACTCATGCCGTATAACTTTATATCAGTATACTCTCTTTTCTAAAAAATTCATACCCTCTTTTCAGTATATTTGCATTTTTGACCGTATTTATGGCGGCTTTGGCGGCAGAGGCTTATCGGCTATGACAGAATTATCGTCTTTCACAAAATACGCCTAGAAGCGAAATTTATCTAATGGTTATTGATCTTTTTCGATTTCTGCTATATATATTTTAATTATAACGTTTAAAACATTTTTTAGTAATAAAAGGAGTAATAGATAAGGTATATGAAAATGTTGCGGTTTTTTGCATTATCCCCCCCCCCCCCCCCCCCATTTCGCATTTAGCGCGGTATACTGATAAACGTTTACATTCGTTCAAGGCTATTCTCGTTGGGTTCTTTCTGCTGGTATCATTTTGGATATATCCGCAGGAACAGAATATTACGCTGGGGAATTTCAGTTTCTTCTTGTCTCCAAAGATTCTCAAAAACGGGTCTATTTTAGATGCGGGTTTAGGACTGAGCTATACCGTCCGCTGGGGCGGAGAAATCCGGTTCCGCAATACGATTATCACGGAAAACAAAGAGTTGGCCGGCGTTGCCGATTCCTTGAACGCGGTGGACGAGAATATTTTTGAAATATTTTTCCTGCCTGCGGAATATTCTTTTATCAGAACGCCTAAGGTAAGGCTGTGGATAGGCGGCGGCGCGTATTACGAATATGACAAGCTGAACGAAAAAGGCTTTTTCAATATGCCGGAATTGGAAGCTATCGGTAGGGAGCGAGTGAACGCGTATACTAATAGCTTTTCGATGCACGTTGTAGGACCGCTGATTGACTTGGGATTTCGCTTCTTGGTGAAGTTGTTCGAGGTTGATCGGTTTAACATCGGCGCGCTGGGATTTGACGTTACCCTGTCCGGCGGGGTTGTGCCGGTATTTTTCCTCGCCTCGTCTCAGGAAATGGGCATGGTTCCCCTGCTCGATCCCCATGACGCGGAATATGATCAGACTACTACGGGAAGCCCCTATTGGTATGTGAGCCTTAACGCAACGCTGTTCAGGTTCATCAATGTAGTTCTGCTTTACGATATGTCTCAACTGAAGTATAAAAACATCGGCTTTGATGACAATCTGAACTGGATTACTTCAGAAAACACGGTAGTTACTCACTCTTTCAAGGTTGAGGCGTCTCTGCTGATACCTTTGGGTGGGATGCAGGCGCAGATAGGCTACGGTTATACCTTTGATTCCACTCGTCTTGGCGGCGAGACGCCCATTACGGGCAATAGACAATATCTTATTTTAACCGCGAAAAAAAGCGGTAAGTAAAGGAGTGTAATGTGGAAAGAATGAAAAAACGATTTGTTTTTGGTTTGCTGGTCGCGCTTATCGCGCTGGGTATGGCGGGGTGTCCTCCTGATAGTCCGCTGGAAACGCCTCCCGATATTTCACCAACAAGTATTTTACCTCCGGCAGATATACGGGGAGAAGCCATACGGGATGATACTATCGAGGTATCATGGAGCGCAGTAACCGAAGCCCTATCTTACAACGTATATGCAGGCAACTCCGCAGAGAGTTTGGAGAAAAAAACAAACACAGCGGAACTGAAGTATACCATGATCGGCTTGTCTCCCGCTACCCGCTATTATATCGCGGTTTCCTCGGTAAACGCGGACGGAGAGGGAAACAAAGGAACCGTTATACCGGTAACTACCAGAACAGACAACATCATATATAACAAAGAATTCCTAGGGGAATGGCTTCGTATGGATACGGGCGAAAAATGGTATATCAGCAGTACCGCGCTCAAAATAGACGGCGTAGAATCCTCAAAAAGAGTTTCTCTGCACAAAGACTCCGAACGGGTGGTTAAGGTAACAGAGGGGGAACAGGTATACTATCTCTTCGGCTTCCGTATTCCTAACGCCAAGTTTAGCGGAAGAATTGTTTCCTTCGGGAGCCGGAGCAACGCCCAAATGTCCCGGGCCGCGGGCAGTGGTTTAGGGGGTATAACTACAATCATATCAAATTTGGAAAAGACCGTTACCCAATCAAAACCGACCGACGCCAATGGGAGGTATGTCGCGGATGATATTATACCCGGCGATGACTATACGGTAACTCCTGAAGGCGGAACGCCTACCATCGTAACGCCTCAGTTTGACGGCGATGATGTGGGTACTATTACCGTTACCCAGGGCGTGAACTTTAAAACAAGAATAGTACCACATTCATGGCAAGACGATATTGCGCTCCTGCACGCCGATAAGCAGTATCAGCTTGATCTTGAAGTAGAAAATACCGGCAACGCGGATTGGACGGCAGGCACCTATACGCTCGATTTTGGAAACGCGATCACGAGTTCTCCAAGCGACGGTATCATAGGAACCATCGAGCCGGGTAAAACGAAGTCTATACCGATTGACATCAGGTATTCACCGATCCCGACGAAAGCCTATGAAATCTGCCATATCGGTATAACTATCAACGAACCGATAACCAATAAAACATGGGAAGATTCGGTTTCCCTGAAAATATATAAAGGCGCGGTGAACCTCAATATACAGGCGAATACGCCTATTGCAGGAATAATTATCGGACCTAACGCCAGAGTATGGAATTTTAAGCGAACCTCTTTTACCGCCGCGGTGCCGATTTCAGACGAGGATTACTGGGTAATATTCTCCGGAGCGACCGCGGATACCGAAGCGGTCTATTCCCTGGGTATCAGCGTCGATGCGCCTGATACAACTGGTTTTACCGATACAGCAAGGTATGAACCAAATAATACCGAAGGAACAGCTACCGTTGTAACCAAAAAACAGATCACTGCGTATCTACATAAAAACGATATAGATTATTACCGGGTAAATCTTAGCGGTCTGGGGAAGATAACTATCAATTCACCGTCGCCGTTGACCGATGAGAATATCTCTGGGTTCCCCACTGCGCCGGTAACGATTTCCAAAAGCGGGACTCCTTCGACCTACCCAATCGCGATAGCCGAAGAATACGCCAGTTATAAGTGGTATGTAGATAATGTACTGTGGGGTAATGCCGCTTCCTTCACCATGAAAGCCGCGCACTACAGTGTTGGAAACCATACGCTTACCCTTGTGGTAGACAAAAACGGGGTTCCCTATTCAAAGGAACAGTCTTTTACGGTGACTAATTAAGGAGAGATAATGATGAAACAGACAAAGCAGTTTGCGGCGTTCTTTGCCGCCATAACAGTTCTTGGGGCCTGCACCGCTTCTTTGGACGAGCCGGCGCAGGCAGGCAAAGACGGAACCGGTTTAGCGCGAGTAAGCCTGCATATAGAAGAAGCCAGAACCCTGTTGCCGACAATACCGGAAATCAGCACGTATACGGTGGAGTTTTCCCAATCCGGGGGATCAGCGATAAGCAAAACCATCACTGAAAAATCTCTAACAGAAAGACTTCCATTGGGAACCTATACCGTCAAAGTTACTGGTAATACCGCTGACGGCATAGCCGCAGTGGAAGGAATAGCGACGGCAAATATTACCGAGAACGCCGCGATAGACATTGCGATACAGCTTACTCCCGTTCAAAACGGAACCGGTACGTTTGCCTATACCGTAACGCTTCCCGCCGGCTTAACACTGGAACGGGGAACCGTGCAACTGACTTCTCTTTCAGAGGAAGCCAATCCTGATCCCGTAAATATTAGTACCGGTTTAAGCGGTTCTGTAACGGTTCCCAGCAGGTACTACCAAGTAAGTATTAGAGTAACCGGTACTATTGGAGGCGTTTCAAAAACAGCGGCGAAAAATCAGATAGCGCATATTTACGATAATCTTGAAACAACGGCAACCTATGGGTTTACCGCAGACGAGTTTACCGATGCACCCATAGGCGCGATGTTTGAAGCGGGAAACAATACGGAATTTACCGAGGCGTTAACTGCGATTCAGCGTAACGTTGAAACTGGTTTTATTATCTTGATTACATCCGATTTCTCTCTTGATCCGGTATCATTGACAGACGCCCAGTATAACGGAAAAACGATAACTATTTGCAGTATGAGCGATATTTGTGAACTAAGCCTGAACCAGTACCGAAGCGGTTCGCTTTTTACGGTGGGGTCTTCATCGGTTAGTCCTACTCTAGTTCTGCAAGACATTACCCTTAGACGGCAGGATAGTTATAACTCAAGCATAGTTAACGTAAACGGCGGCGCGCTGGTTTTGAAGGCAGGCGGGAAAATAACCGGTTCTTATGGCGGGGGCGTATACGTGGGTAGCGGGACGTTTACGATGTCAGGCGGAGAGATTAGCGGCAACACCGCTTCCTCATCCTCCGATGGCTCTTCCTACGGCGGAGGCGTATATGTAGGTTCCGGCGGGACGTTTACGATGTCAGGCGGAGAGATTAGCGGCAATACCGCTTCTTCGTCCTCCTCCTACTCATCATCCTCTTCCTACGGCGGGGGCGTATATGTGGGTAGCGGGACGTTTACGATGTCGGGCGGAGCGATTAGCGGTAATACCGCTTCTTCGTCCTCCTCCTACTCATCAACCTCTTCCTACGGCGGGGGCGTATACGTGGGTAGCGGGACGTTTACGATGTCGGGCGGAGAGATTAGCGGCAATACCGCTTCCTCATCCTCCTATTTCTCTCGCGGCGGAGGCGTATATGTGGATTCCAACGGGACATTTACGAAAACGCCTGCAAGCGGCAGTACCACGAGCGGCGTTATCTACGGCTCCGATGCGGCGGATGATGCTTTGAAAAATACCGCTACCATCGGCATGGCGGTATTTTGCTCTTCCAGTCCTATACGAGTGAGAACTACCACAGCAGACGAGACGATAAGTTTGTCTACTTCAAGCAGTGAGCATTGGGATGATCAGTCAACAGTGTTAAGCCTCACATGGTCAGGTAATTGGACACAAACGGGAGACAACCAATATACCAGCAATAGTATAGAACATAGCGCCAGCACATGGGAAACCCTTATCATTAATGCCCCGGCAGATTGTTTTATTACGGTAACACTCACCGCATCAAGTGAATCCAATTATGATTTCGGATATGTTTCAACCCTTGACGGCTCTGCATCGACGAGCAATTACCAGTTCAGGGTATCGGGAAGCCAAAGCCAAAGCTATACCTATTTGGTTTCCGCAGGAACGCATTGTCTCTACTTCGGTTATGCTAAAGACAGTTCCGTCACAGGCGGCAATGATAATGTATCAGTAGCGGTATCTTATTAGGTACTGGGAGGAATTGTTGCGCTTCATGCGCGAGGTTTCTCCCTGAAAGCGTTTCGGGTTTTCGTCTTGCTCAATGCTAATAGTACCGAGGGTTGAGCAAGATTTGTAAATTGGTAATGATATTATATGAAGCCTGTTTTGAATAGCACAGGTGGTCGGTCAAGAGGGCGGACGCCTGTTCCCAGGCTTCTTCCAAACAGTACCGGGCGATCTTGAGGTGCTGTTGCTGAGATTTGAGTATATGATCTCTGCCGAGATTTCCGCATAAAATACGAAGCCGGATATTTTGGATATACGCAATTTTGCAGGCTTCAATAAGATAGGCGTTCTGCGAGGCGTTGACAAAGAGATGATGAAACTCGTCGTCCCGTTTATGAATGACTTCATAGGGGATGTCTTCAAAATATTGGGAAAAAAACGCTTCCATTTCGGTTAGTACCGGCTTATCTATGGTTTTTCCGTACATTTTAAGCGTATAGGGTTCAATAAGCATCCGCATTTCAAATATCTGCTCCACTTCTTCCGCGGATATGCCTTTCACTATGATGCCTCTGCGGGGCAGGATATGAATAAGCGATTCCTGTTCCAGCCGGCTGAGAGCGTCCCGAATAGGCGTACGGCTCACGTTGAGTTCATCTTTGAGCTTTTCTTCGTTGAGGATCGTATTCGGAGGATATTCGCATTGAATGATCTTCTGCTTAATCATGTTATATGCCTGCAATTTGAGGGTTTCCATACCTGTAACTATACTCAAAAAACCTAACCTCTGCAAATAACGGCATATCTTTAGGCGGAAAGGCTCGGTTCAAAGCCTTCCCGCCCATTTTTAGTCGCTTGTACGAGGGTCAGTCATACGGGAAACGCCGCCGGTCCCAGAAGAAATACGGGAAATCCCGCCGGTCCCCTTAGAAATACGAGAAACCTCAGGCTCCGGCGGAACAAACATCCGGGATCGAGGCTCCTCCGGCAATATCTCCGGAGCCGCTCGGCGGAGGGTCCTTTCGGAAAAACCTGCCGGCGCAGTCTGCGCCGAAACTTGAGCCAGCGGCGCGACCGCCGCAAAAGCCGCCGGCATTTCCTCCCAGCCTTCCCAGACAGGAGGCTTGTCGCTAACTATACGCAACGCCGCCATAGAAATTTTTTGCGTATTGTACGTTTCCAATAATTCATACCGCCGAGTATTGCTGAAATCAAAATTAAAAGAAGAAAAATCAACCTCGTCGGTACATAGAATCACCAGATTAAGCCTGCCTTCCTGATAATGAGCGGTCCCTTCCTCATAGCCTGCGGTGAAAGCCGCTTCCAGTTTTGTTCCGCCCTCTGGCGAAAGCCCGCTCACCGCATTAAGAAACCTCCGGCGTTTTTCAACGCCGTCCATGCGGGTAAGATCAAACCGCATGGTTACAACGGTATTAAAACTTATCAGAGCCAGCGCGTCCGAAGCCCTGAGTTTGCCTGCAAAACCGATAACCGCTTCTTTAACCCAAGCGATTTTGTTGTCCTGTACCATAGAACGGGAAGCATCGACCACCAAGAATACGTTTAACGGCGGCATACCCGATAAGATTTCCGCTTTCTCGGTAAATCCGGTGCGGAGAATCCGTTCTTGGGCATGAAGAGAATAAACCATACCGGCAATACACAATATTGCCCATAAACCTTTACGATTAACCTGAAAAGACCCCATAATTCCCCTCCCTTGAATTACCGCTACGGCGCGGCGCCGGTGAAAATAGAACGGGCTACCCGGAATCCGATATAATAAGCCCGCGCGTCATGGGCGGCTCGGACCCGGTTTGCGGAACGCAGAAACCGGGCTTCGCTGAACCAGCTTCCGCCCCGAAGCACCGCGTCCGCAAGCATAGACCCGTTTAACCCGCTCTCGCTATAGGGCTTATACTGGTCCCAGCACCATTCGTACACATTTCCGTGCATATCGTACAAGCCCCAAGCGTTAGGGCTGAATGTCCCTACTTCAGCCGTTTTCTCCCGGTATATGCCCTTTGAGGCTCTGTTGTAAGGATAGTTTCCATCATAATTCACCTGAATAGAAGTGATATTGTCCCCCAAGTTATATGCCGTCGTAGTCCCCGCGCGGCAGGCGTATTCCCATTCCGCCTCTGTGGGCAGGCGATAGCCGTTGGCGTTGTGATTCCAGATTATCTCTTCTTCCTGAATCGTATATACCGGCGTTAAGCCTTCCTGCTGACTGCGGCGGTTGCAGTACACCACGGCGTCAAACCAGCTTACCTGCTCAACCGGCAGATTCGGACCTTTGAAATAACTGGGATTAACGCCCATGATTGTTTCATACTCCGCTTGAGTTATTTCATATTTGCCCATATAAAACGCGCCGACTACCGCCTGATGGGGTACTTCGTCTCTATCTCTGGAAACTTCCGATGCAGGACTTCCCATCATAAAAGTCCCCGCTTCGATACGGACGAATCTCCGCAGGTCTATCGGCGCTTCCCCGGGCGGCGAAGACGTCCGCCCCGGCTGGGAAGGGAGAACCGGCAGAGGGCTTATACCCAAATTCTGCTGGAGCGGAAGCTGTCCCAGAGCTATATCTTCCTCTTTGATATCAAGCAGTTGAGACGCAAGCTGAGGCAGGAGACCAAGCTCTTCTGAGATATACCGGTACTCGATGTCCCCTTCGCTGATAAAACTTCCCTCGTCAGTTTGGACAATTCCGGTTCTGAACAGATTGGTAGTTCCCAGATTCAGGAGGTCCCCGGTGAGAATATACTGAGAGCCGGTAGTTTTTCCCATCTCCCGAATGACCGCGGGATCGATAATGCCTGAATAGGGAACTTTAGGCTCTACCGTGCGGGCTAAGTCCCAAGGGAATACCGCGTATTTTCCGCTGTTGGCAAGTTCAATGGTCAAAGCCTCGGACAAAAGGTCGGCTTCCTCTTTGCCGAGAACCGCATCCTGCGGCATAGCCGTATACGGAGGCATAACCGTCAGTTTATCCGCGTTCTGATTCGCTCTGACGCTGATTTTCAGCCGGCTGATTATATCCGGCAATAGGGTCCGCAATTCCCGAACCGCTTGATACTGCACATAATACCCAGCCAGAAGCTGTAGCGTTTTGGCATCCACCAAGGAAATAAGCGCCAGATTAGTATTCTTGATTTTTCTGGTATGAACAGACAGGACTAAGCCGGCGTTAAACCGATTGGCGTCGGTATATCCGAAACCGGTATTCCCAGAACCGGACTGAATTTCCCGTATAATACTGCTGAACGCTCCCGGAGGAGGAACCACCGTAAAAGCATTACGGATATCCTCATGATTTGCCAGCAATACCACCAGCGTTTCTTCATCTCCGCCTTTTTCCGTGGTCCTATCGCTGGTAAAAGGAACCACCGTAAGACGCTGTTTTGATTGAACTTGACCGCTTACGGACATGGCAAGACTAAGCAACCCCATGAACAGCCCAAGTCGAGACAGTTGTTTCATTATAATTTCTCCTTACGTTTTTGTAAGAAACACATAGGTCTTAGAAAAACTATGCACTAGAACCGTATTTTTTTCAAGTATTTTTACCGCTATTTTTATAGAAATCGCAGAACCCGCCGGACCTCATTCCGCTCCATTATGCGCTTGGAGTAGGAATCCCTGCTAATCTCTTATCATAACAGTCCGATACATACATTATGATAGATACATCATTACCTACATTTTCAACCAGAGGATATGCAATCTCCTGTCCCTTAGAGCGGGAGCCAAAACTAACCGATGCAAAATTGTCTCTGCCGGTATCTTCTTCGAGTTATGTGTATTCTCAGTTTAAGCACGTTTCCGGCGTACCAATCCCTGAAGAGGCTGAAGGCGTCCGGGGCGTTACGATTAACCGGCTCAAAATCATCGACGTTTTGATCGAACAGCTAAGTTCCGGAAAGAACGCAGATGCTACCAGTACCATCGACGAGCTGGTCGGGCGGTTCAAAAGTACAATCAGCCCTTATAATCCGTCGAAAGAACTGTCCGGAGCAATTTTCGATGTGGTGTCGTAAATCCCTTAAAATTCCTTGTTGACCCGATACCAGTCGGCAATTTGCTTTTTTAAGGGACGTACCGTAGCGGGGTCTTCGGCGCGGATCTTCTCCAGCAAATACGGCAGAATAACCCGTTCTTTTAAATCTGTCCAGTTATACGGAAGAATGCGCGGAGGCGTGAGAAAGCCTGTAGGCGGAATATGCCCCAACAGGCTCGGATAAAACTGGGGAAAAATCTGTTCCGTAACGGTTCGCAAGGCGGAAAACCCGCTACTTATACCGAAAAGCGTCTCGTTAAGCCTCTGTTGCGTGCTGATTTCCAAAAGCCGCCGTTGCGTTTCAGCCGTGAAAAACCACTGGGTAAAGGCGTCAGCCGCTTTATCCGCTTTTCCTTTCTTGTAATTCCCGTAGTATACGGTCCCTTCAGAAAGAGGGATTACGTCGTTTTCCGCAATCCACCGGAAATCGAGATTCGACCGGCGTTCTTGGGGCAACGTGAAAAATTCCGCGCTGTCCATGTAGGTAAAGAGAATCCTTCCTGAAAGCGTGAGAACCGCCGGAAGCTCATAAAAATACTTGAATACGAAATCATCTTCTTCTTGAATACCCGCGTTGCTCTGAATCCACTCCCGGATGTACTCGACGGCGCGGTTCAGGGCATCTCCATCCCATGCGATGGGGTCCGCCTCCTGAAAACCAGCGTTGAACAAACTGACAATGATATACAAAAACTCCGTATCCCAAGCCGGCGAAAAACCCATCTGAGAATAGACGCCATTCTGTTGAATGTTATGTTCTTTGCCAAGGGTCTTGATTTCCTCCAGACCGATAGTAAACGGGCTGGATAGAAGCTGTCCATTGGCGCGGGTAAATACCAGCGCGGGAATGTTAAAGGATACCGGCAGGAGGTATTGGCGTTCCTCGATGGTTCCCAAAGCCAATAGCCGAGGATAAAACGCTGTTTTCGAGAGCTGTTCTTTCTTAAAAAGACGATCCAGAGGCTTAAAAAAATTGCGGGTAGACGCGCTTTTCAGCCAGCTTCCAACCACGATGTCCGGGGTTTCTTTGGTGTCTCCGAGTTTCTGCGCCAGAGATTCAACATAGCGGATTTCTACCTTATACCGATCCTGACTTGAGTTGAAATATTCCGCATAGAGCGCGAATTCCGGACTATCCGTCCAAAGTACCGCCGTAGCCGGTTCAAAAAATCGGCACGATGCCGGAAAAAAGAGAAACAGCGTAGCAACAAACGAGATTCGGAGCCTTTTGCCGATGCTCATTTTTGCGGCTCCGCCGCTACCCTTTCGCCAAAACCGAAGCCGCGTCGTATATTCCTCGGTATATCTGCGGGATTTGAGCTTCCTCGACGCTGGAAAACGCCGCTCGGAGGTAGCCGTCGCCGAAGGAAATCGTCCCGATGCCCTGTTTAGTAAGCAATTCCTTCCGCAACGCCTCCGCGCTGACGCCGATACACCGGAAGGTCATAAAATACCCGGAATTAAACGGCAGTGGACGAAGATTCGGATGCGGCGGATTTTCGGCAATGAACCGCTTCACCGCCTGATACCGCTTCAGCATCAGGTCGTAGTAGGCTTTCTTTTCGGTTTGAGTCTGAGGGTCCTCTAGGGTTTTGAGCATGAGATACTGCGCCGGAGTATTGGCGCAGGAAACCGACGACCGAATCGCCCCCATGAGCTTAGTTACCAACGCCTCATACTGCGCCGCGTTTAAGCCCTTGGACCCGAAAGTTACAAAACCCATCCGCAAGCCCCAAGCGTAATCTTCCTTAGTAGGTCCGTCAATTTTGACCGCCAAAACCCGCTGATGCAGTCCCGCCAGCGCGCCGAATAGAGATTCCCGAATAATATTTTCTTCATAGAAAAATCCGAAATAGGCGTCGTCGCATATCGCCAGTACGTCGGCACCTCCTTCGGCGGTCTCCCGGATGAGGCGGATCAGCGCGTCCGCTTCACCGCGGGTCGGCGTATACCCAGACGGATTGTTTGGAAAATTGAAAATAATGCGGACCGCGCCGGTTTCCGCCTCTTCCTTCACCGCCTTCCCGATAGCCTCCATATCAAGCCCCTCGCCGGAATCGAGGAACAGCGTTTCCCGGAGCGTTCCGCCTCGGCGTTCCTGCGCGATAAGCTCGTAATTATCCCAAGAAGGCTTGCTGGCGATAAGAACGGTTCCCTCATCAAGAAAAAGATCGGCGGTATAGGAAATTCCTGCGGTGAGACCCGGAACCACTGCGGGCAGAGATATTTGTTCAGGGTTAATCGACGGGTTTTTTCGGATTAGCAGGTCTTTCCAGACAGTCCGAGCCTTTTCGATCCCCGCGGTTGGGGCGTAGACGACGATTTCCTCCGGCTTCAGCCCCGGCATAATGTCCGCCGCCGCCTTGAGGATGAGCGGCTTCCCTTCCCGGTAAGCCATGCCGATTGTAGCGTTTGCCCGGTAAGCCGACTTTTTCGCTTCTCCAGATTGGGCGATAATCCCCTTAGGAAAATACAATCGGCGTCCCAGCCCCGATAGGAGCCGCCCGGCAACGGAGCCGTCCAGAAGTCCATTGAGTTCATGTGCAAGACAGTTCATAAGATTTACTATATACTAACGTGCGTTTTATATCAAGCTATACGCATTTTTAGGCGGACTTTGACAACGTATAAAGGAAAGCGCTAAATATCCTTGCGTTCATGCTTTCCTCAAGTATTCCAATCTTCGGTTTTTCCGAAATATTGCGGTGTAGCTGAACGCCTGAAACGGTATTCAGCATATTCCGGCAGGTCTGAATATCCGGTAGCGATCCGTTTATGCAGTATAGCGCATAAACGAATTGGCAAATGACATTCCGATGGCGTAATTGGAAACTATAATTTCCAACAGCGGAATGCTGTACGCTTGTATGCTGATTCGGCAGTATTTTATTTAGTAAAAACTGAAAATATTTAGGAGGTGATCTACAAAGTATGATAGAGAGAGTATGACAAAGAGGGACAAAAGCGATACTATGGAATAATGCAAATCACCATAGAACTCAAATGCCCCCAATGCCATAGCAATACTATAGTCAAAAACGGAAAAAAAAGCAACGGCTCCCAGAATTATCTCT
>JAIRPH010000048.1 GCA_031257135.1 Spirochaetaceae bacterium | reverse complement strand
TGAACCATGTTCTGAACAGGCTGTCTCTATATTGCGCCATATCCTCAGCATACTCCTTCCGAACCAAAATAGCAAGCAGGCGGTTCAAGGCGCGCGCCGTTTTTTATGCGGAAAAAGTTGGAATCACAAAAGGTTTAGAATACATCCCGGGAAAAGGGCTTTTCCATTCTTATTAACCTCGTTATACTCTTGAACATGGAAATCAAAGACCGCTATGCCCCGTCGCCTACGGGATTACAGCACATAGGCGGCGTGAGAACCGCGCTGTTTAATTATTTGTTCGCTCATTCCGCAGGAGGGACTTTTGTACTCCGCCTTGAGGATACGGACCGTACCCGATTCGACGAGGCTTTTGTGAAAAATCTCTACGATACCTTCAGGTGGCTTGGGATACAGTGGGATGAGGGTCCTGACATCGGAGGTCCTTCCGCGCCGTATATTCAGTCGGAACGATTCAGCTTGTACCGCCAATACGCCGAGAAACTGCTGGAAACCGGCAAGGGATACCGCTGTTTTTGCTCCGCCCAGCGGCTTGAAGCGGTGCGGAAAGCGCAGGAAGAAGCGCGCTCCTCAGAGACCGGTTATGACCGGCATTGCCGAAGCCTGCCCCCGGAAGAAGCCGCCCGCCGAGCCGCCGCGGGAGAGCCTTATGTGATACGCCTCAAAATACCGCTCAAAGAGACGACCCGTTTCAATGACCGGCTTCTGGGAGACATAGAGTGGAAAAATGAGGACATAAATCCTGATCCGGTACTCCTTAAATCCGACGGTTTTCCGACGTATCATTTAGCGAATGTGGTAGACGATCATCTCATGGGCATAACTCACGTTCTTCGCGCGCAGGAGTGGCTCCCGTCTACGCCGCTCCATGTGATCCTATACCGGAGTTTCGGGTGGGAGCCTCCGATATTCTGTCATCTGCCTATGGTGATGGGACAAGACGGAAAAAAACTGAGCAAACGCCACGGCGCGACGAGCATCGACGAATTCCGCCGTCAAGGGTATCTGCCGGAAGCCCTGCTCAATTACGTCGCGCTTCTCGGAGCTTCCTACGAAGAAGGAAAAGATATGTACACCTTACAAGAGTTAAGCGTCCGATTCAGTTTGGAAAAACTCAACAAAGCCCCGGCGGTTTTCGACTATAAAAAGCTCGAATGGTATAACGGGCAATATATCCGCATGAAACGCGATGAAGAGCTTGCCGCTCTTGCTCTGCCCTACGCTGTCGAGAAAAACCTTTTCGGCGCGGACATGACTGAAGATCAGCGGACGGCGTTTGTTCACGCGATGCCTCTCATCAAGGAACGAGTTTCGTTTCTTCACGAAATCCCGGATAAGGTAGCGTATCTTTTTTCCGAGCCTCCGGTTCCGGCCGCGGCGGAGTTTATCCCGAAAAAGTCGAATCTGCCGAAAACAGTGGAACTGTTGACCTTAGGACGCGGTCTTATCGAGGCTTTAGCGGTATTCAGCGATGCCGACGCCGAGGCTTTCATCAAAGCTGAAGCCGAAAAAGCCGGCGTTAAACTTGGAGACTTGATGATGCCCCTCCGAGTAGCCCTAACCGGTTCGCGGGTTAGTCCGCCGCTGTTCGGAAGCATCCGCATCCTCGGAGCGAAACGCTGTCTTGACCGGATCGACCATGCCTTAGCGTCACTGCGCGGCGTTTGAAACGCGATATGATTACCAGCTTTGCACTAACACTTCTCCGACTAATCCGCGTCCTGCGGCGTTGGAATTGATCGCCCGTTTCGCCTGAACCGAGTGTATGGTAAACCGTTTATACAGTTTCCGAATAAACGGCGTATCTGCATTGCTAAGCAGACATTGCGCGCCGGAATCCGCGGCTTTGGCAAAGGCGTCTCTAAGCCGTTCCTGTTCGGCTTCATCGAATCTTTCGGCTTGGTAGCCGGTAAAGTTTTTTTTATCCGGGCTGTGATACGGCGGATCAAAGTAGATAAACCCCGGTTTTTCTATATCAGCAAGAACCGCTTCAAAGTCTTCATTTGCTATCGCAATATCATTACTAATCAGATATTCTCCGATATGACGCAACAGCGTTTCTTCGCAAATCGCTGGATTCTTGTATTTGCCGTAAGGCGCGTTAAACAAGCCATGAGCGTTTACCCGGTATAAACCGTTGTAGCACGTTTTATTAAGGAAAATAAGCCGAGCCGCTTTCTCAACGTCAGTCATTTTTGCAAATGCTTCCTGATCCCGATCCAAATTCCGAATCTGATAGTAATAGGCTTCAGCGTTTTTCTGCTGATACTCCCGCAAGAGCGTTATTACCTCTTCGCGCTGTTCTTTAATAACCCGATAGGTCATAATGAGTTGGCGGTTGCAATCATTTATCACCGCCTTCTTAGGCTGTAGGCTGAAAAATACCGCTCCGGCTCCAAGAAAGGGTTCGTAATAGGTATAGTTTTGTATATCCCTGGGGAGACGCTTCGTTATTTCCGGCAGTAACTGCCGCTTCCCGCCAGCCCACTTCAGGAACGGCTTCAAACAAGAATCGCACATACTTCTATAATACGGATAAACATGAGTAGTGTCCGGCATTACTTGTTTAGCCTTATCTGGACAAGCCTCCCCGCCCGCCTGCGGGTTTAAGGCTTTACCCGAAAGCCGGGGCCGGACGAGACAGCCCCGTTAGAGCCGCCCTAAGCCCCGCCTTTCGGCAGTCCCCAATATAAGCTCTTCTCTTAAGCGTAGTTAAGAGGACGCCTTAGCCGTAGTTAAGGGATGTCCTTAACCGTAGTTAAGGGATGTCCTTAGCCGTAGTTAAGCCCGCGCCTTAGACTACGGTAAGGGGCGCGTCAAAATTGGCGGTATGCGGCTTTTTCAGCGGATTGCTCCCGGAATACTGGGTGACAATGCGGAGCCGGTACACTCCAGCGGGGTTCAGACGCCCGGCGGATACCGGCGTGGGAAGCTCCGCTTTTTCAGGAGGGCTTTTTCTCTAATCCTCGTACTCTATGGGGAGCGTCATGCGGTCTTTAGCGAGTACCGTGTCTGGGAAAACTGCCGCGGCTTCCCTCAGCAACTGCTGAAGCTCATAATCGGTATAGCGAGGACTGTAGTGAATCAACGCCAGCTTTTTTACCCACGCTTCAGCCGCAATCCGAGCGGCTTGCTCCGCGGTCATGTGCTTTTTCTCCCGCGCGCTTTCCGCAAGCTCCCGCTCAAACATACCTTCGCAGACAAATAAATCTGAGCCGGCGACTTCATAGGCTATCTCGTGAAACGCAAGAGAATCGGTAACAAACGAAAACTTTCTGCCCATCCGAGGCGGACCCAAAACCAGCTCAGGAGGCACCAGCGAGCCGTCTTCGGCAGGCACGGTTTCTCCGGCTTGGAGCTTCGCCCAGAGCGGCCCCCGCGGCACGCCCAGCGCAAGCGCCTTGTCCGGGTGAAACGCTCCGGGACGCTTGGATTCCTCAAGGGTATAGCCGAAACACGGCTTGGTATGCCGCAGAGGAAAACACCGGACCTGAAAGCCTTCCCCATGATACACAACCTGCGGTTCAGTTATCTCTTGTACCACAATCTCATAGTTGATATACATATCCAGAACTCTGCGGCTGGTTTCAATATACTCCGCAATCCGAGGAGGACCGATTATGTACAGCGGATCATCCCGCTCAACCTGAGACGAAAGCATGAGAATCCCCGGAAGACCGGTCACATGATCCGCATGAGTATGGCTTATAAAAATAACGGAAATCTTCTTCCATTTGAGATTCAGCTTGCGAAGGGAAACTTGAGTGGACTCTCCGGCGTCGAATAAAAATAACTCGCCCTCCCGGCGCAACAACACCGACGTAAGATGCCGGTTCGGCAGAGGCATCATGCCTCCGCACCCAAGAATAAAGGCTTCAAGATTCATCGTACTTGTAATATATGCTAAAAAAAAACGAAAAGCAATCAAACGCCCTCTTTACCGCAGACGCCCTCAAGGGATACTATGCTCCTATGAATAATACAACGCCCCAGGGCATACGAAACGCCAAGCTGGGTCCTAAAGTCGCCCAAGCCCTCAAAGATCGGGACTTCGAGGCTTGGTATTGCGAAAAACAAGAAGAAGGGACCGCCATCATCCTTTCCCTCATCCCCAAGACCGATACGGTTTCTTGGGGCGGCTCCATGACCATCGCCGCATTAGGCGTACAGAACAGGCTCGCCGACTTAGGCATCCGAGTCATCGACCGAGACGCCGCGCCCACTAAGGAAGAACGCCAAGAACGAATGCGCCAAGCCCTGCTGTGCGATACCTATCTGACCAGCGTCAACGCCCTCAGCGAAGACGGACAACTGGTAAACGTCGATGGTTTCGGCAACCGAGTCGCGGCAACGCTCTTCGGACCTAAGCAGGTAATCATAGCCGCGGGAATGAACAAAGTCGTAAAAACCGTTGAAGACGCGCTCATTCGGGCAAGAACCATCGCGGCTCCCCTCAATATGCAGAGGTTTCCCAATCTGAAAACGCCCTGCGCGGAAACCGGAGCCTGCGGAAACTGTAAATCCCCCGATTCAATCTGTTCTTACCTTGTTACCATGCGGCGGTGTAAACCCGCAGGACGGATTAAGATCGTTTTAATCGGAGAGGATTTAGGACTATAGCTTTTTCAGATTTTCTCACCGGCGGACGCCGGTGAAGGTTTGGATTTTTCTAGCAGGGAGAGGACTCGAACCTCTGACCTCCGGGTTATGAGCCCGACGAGCTGCCATCTGCTCTACCCTGCGTTGATAGGTTTAATATATAAATAAAAACGAAAAGAGTCAAGAGGCAGGAAATATTTTTTAAATAATCTTTCTAAAGCGCGCCACATACATAGGACCAACGCCGCCGGACGCATCAGGAAGAATGATCCTGCCGAATCGGGTTTTTTCTCCTTCAGAGAAGTCCGGTTCGTCAAGAATCGCATGGTTTCGGTATTTCTCGATCAGCCGAGACGCAACGCCGTCGTTTTCTTCGATTGAAAGCGCGCAGGTGGCATACACAAGAGAGCCTCCAGCCGCCAGCAGGAGAAACGCGGCGGACAGGAGCGTCCATTGCCGCCGAGCAAGAAACCGAGGACGGGCGGCAGTCCATTCGGAAAGAGCCTTCTCCTTCTGCAACATATGACGCTCGCTCGAACACGGAACATCCAGCAAGATTCCTCCGAACCGGCAAAGCTCAGATTTCCGCCCGCCTAACGCCGCCGCGTCAAAGCCCGAAACCGTTACCTGACCCCGCTTCTCCGCATCCAAATGGTCCGCTAAAACATTCGCCAGCCGCCGCCGCCGTTCGCTGGAAAGCTCATTGGCGAGGAGCCTCAGATGCGGAGGCAGACGAGAAAGCAACACGAGGCTCTTCCCGCCCGGAGCGGCGCAGGCATCCAAAATGACGCCCTCTTCAGGAAGCCTAAGAGACCGCGCCGCCGTTATCGAAGCGTAATCCAGCAGATACGGCCGAACAAGCCCCTCGGAAAATGGTACCGGTTCAGGCTTTTCAAGGAGACTTTTCCGCATCCCTTCCCACCGTGAACCGGACATATTTCCGTAATAGGCTTCAAAACGAGGGTTGATAGCGGTCATAGGCTATTTTTTGTTGCTTTGAACCAAAGATTTCATCTTTTGGAGCGTTTCTTCCGAAAGAAGATGTTCCATTTTACAAGCGTCTTTTTCCGCGGTATCAGGACTAACTCCTACAATTTTCTTTAGAAAAACAGTGAGAAAATTATGGCGGTCCCGGATTTCCGCGGCCTCTATCTCGCCCTGCTCGGTCAGCGAAATGGTGCGATACCGCTCGTGTTCCAAAAGTCCCCGCTCTTCCAGAATTTTAAGAGCCGTAAACACAGAAGGCTTGGAGACGCCCAACCGAGACGCAATGTCTGTGAGCCGAACCGTGCCGCCGCCTTCATCGGCAAGAAAACTTACGGTTTCAAGATAATCTTCTAACGATTGAGTCATATATTTATTTTGAAATACTTTTTTTTATTTGTCCAGTATTTTTTTAGACAGCAAAGCATAATCTATCGCTTTTCCTAGCGGACGGCGAGGGCTTACCGCGAAACCGCCTCGGACTCCGGCGCGGATTTTATAACCCGGATGTTGTATTTTGTCCGGGCTTCTTCGGCAAGGGCGTTGTAATACGCCCTCCTTTCACTGGGCGTCATATCCTTGATTCTTTCGTAGATTTTATCGCGGATGGCGTCAATCTCGTCTTCGATATCGGTGTAGATGTTCATAGGTCAATAACCTCCTGCGGCTGGGCGATGATAATGCTTTTATACCCTTCAAGTTGGTTGATAAGGGGAATCATCGTCTTGGTCTTTAGTTTGTTGATGCGCTTGAAATTAAGGAATTGAGAAAGGAATGAGGAATGAAAAGCGGTTTGGTTATAACAGCCTCATTCCCCATTCCTGATTACGTTACGACGCGCTTATCCTTAGGCTAGGCAAATTCGGTGAAGGGCGCG
>JAIRPH010000061.1 GCA_031257135.1 Spirochaetaceae bacterium | reverse complement strand
AATTCGCAAGCTGATGCATCCGCCTGATTTTCCGGGTGCCTGAGCCGAAAAGGGTCTCCAGAAACTGTACCATAGTCGTAATAATAACCGGCGTATTCCAAGTCTCAGATGAATCGGCGAAATGCTCCGTTTGTTCGCCTTTCTCAAGGTTTGAATGGTGTTCAAGTACAATTTCGCCGTTTTCACCCGCCGGGTCAAGAATACCGCGGATTATATCGGCGTTCTGATCCAGAATTGACGTATACGGCGCGATGATAAAAATATGATCTTTGCCGGCCCGTTCCGCAATATGATCTTTGCTGGCCCGTTCAGCGAGGGTAAGGGCATAGCGCAGAGACGCCAGCGTTTTTCCCGCGCCGGTCGCCGCGGTGAGGGTGTAAACGCCGTCCCCTTGTTCCGCAAACGCGGCGCACCGTTCCGAAACTTTCCGGCGGATTTCGTTTATCTTCCCTTCGGCGGGCAGTCCGGCAAGATGATCCTCAAGGCGTTTCAGCAACGCCGTCCAGTCCGCTTGCGCCGCGGCCTCCTCCAGCCTGACCGATATTTCCCGGTCGTCAAGCGCGCTGGATCGCCGGTCTCCGTCAATCAGGCAACTGGACAAAGCGCGGACGCTGAGACCCAGATTAAAATACCGGGCATTTTTGACCGGCGTATCCATAGCGTCTTTAACCGGCGCATCCATAAGCCGGTTCAGGGTTTCCGCGGTTTCAGAGATAAAATTGGGATCAGAAAGCAGGGCGTCAATTTTTTGTTTTATCGTAGGGTCAAGATTTGCGGCGGCTTCGTCAATATGAGTTTTTTCACGGTCTTTCAAGAGCCGGTTGTAAAGCCGGGGCGTGCCGTCGAGTCCAATCACGTCGGGAAGTCCGGAGCCGTGGTGGTATATAACGCAGGCGGCGAGAAACTGCCCGATCAATTCGCCGGCATCGCCGAATTTTTCTTTTATCGCCTCGTACAGATACTGCCCGCCTGCCGTGCTGTGATCTTCCGGTTTGCCTTTTCTGCCTTCCTTATGGCTCTTCTCAAGATATTTTTGCCAAATGCTTGAAAATTTGCCCAGATCGTGAACAAGCGCGGTCAAAAGAGCCGGCTTGGAAAGCCCGATCTTTTTGGCGAAAAGTTCTGCATACATACCCGCCTCTTCAAGGTGGGTACTTAACAGTTGATATTCAGTATCTGAACCGGTCCGGAAACGCGCCTTAAAAATCATTGGTTATTTTCCTTAAAATAAATTCACACTATAGATATATATTTTTATTGGAAGTTTGTCAACAACGATCTCCAACAATATTTAAAAAAATGCTTGACGGCAATCAGGCACACATATACATTTACACAACTATGTTTCAATCCACACGCCCAGATGGAGCGCGACTTTGTTGCAAGTATAACTGAGTCTATACCAAGTTTCAATTCTCCAGCGATTCCTATTTAGGAAAAGTATGATATTCTGGAAAGATGAGGCGAGGCATATTCAAGCAATGACCATCCCCGGACGGCTAAAATGAGAATCGCTATATTTTCTGTAAATCCTTATAACATAAGAACTTATATTTTAAAATGAAAATTGCTGGTCGGTTTTATCTCTATACTTGACCTGATATTGCAGATATAGTAAAGCTATGAAGAAACCAGCGTTAATATGCGTAGGGCTTTTGGCGGTATCCGGCATAGTATGGCCCCAACTTCCGCGGCTTGGAATTTTGCCGATTAGCGGCGTATCCCGGGACGATGGAGAAAATATCGCCAGACTCCTATCGAATGAGCCGCACATACGTTCAATCTTTACGGTCGTGATCCCCCAAATCAGTACGGTTAATGGGCTGGACATCGCGCCGGAACCCGCGGTTTGGAGCATCATCGACGGGGAACTTATCGGCGCGGTAAGCAAACAGTTGAGTCTTGATTTTATGATGATAGGGCATATACAAACATTGAAGGATCGCAACGTTATTATTATAACCCTAATCAAGACGGATCGTCTCCAGCTGATAGCCGGAGGCTATCGGGAGTTCCATGCCCTCGGAGATATACGGAGCCTCCTGCCGAGTCTGACGGCAAAAATTGTAGAAGCCTCCAAACATGATGCCTCCAAAGCGCCGGTATTGGCGGCGTTTCCGTTTACTCTGCCGCCGGCGGGGATCAGTCTTCAGGAGGCGGAGGTATTACTGCAATTTTTGATGATTGAGCTTGCAAATACCGGACGCTACGCGGTTTTAGCCCGGACAAAAACCGTTAAAACCGCCCTTGAGATTCTGGAAACTATGCTTACCGAGTTACCGGATATCGATACTATTCGGGCTTTATCCAAGTCAATTAACGCGCAGTGCGTACTCCTTGGGAATGTGATTCACTTTGAAGAACAATCGGGGCTGTTTTTCGCGCAGATTCTTTCTTTGGAAAACGTCACCCTTCTTGCCGGGGCGATGGTGGAATACCGGAATATTACCGACGGCTTCCACCTGATACCTGAAATAGGTTTCCAACTAACCGGCGTCAGCTCAGGAAGAACACTAGACGCTATGGTATGGATAGCCGGCGGTTCCTTTACCAGAGGAAGCGGCGGCGGAAGAGCTGATGAAAAACCGGTCAGTACCGTAGCGGTGAGCAGTTTCTATATGGCAAAAACTCCGGTTACGCAGAAACAATACGAAGAGGTTATGGGAAGCAATCCGAGCAATTATAAAGGGGATGATCTGCCGGTGGAGAACGTCAGTTGGTATGACGCGGTAGAATATTGCAACAAATTAAGCGTCAAAGAAGGGTTAATCCCTGCATACAGCGGAAGCGCCGACCGGGTTGTCTGTAATTTCAGCGTAAACGGGTATCGTCTGCCTACCGAAGCTGAATGGGAATACGCCGCGAAAGGCGGAAATCGGGACGCGCTGTCTTTTGAATACGCCGGCGGAAACAATCCCGACAGCCTCGGCTGGTATACGGAAAACAGCGGGAATCAGACCCATGAGGTAGGGAGTAAATCGCCTAACAGCGCGGGGCTTTATGATATGTCCGGCAATGTCTGGGAGTGGTGTTGGGATTGGTACGGACCCTATCAGCAGGAGCCGTCGCCGGACCCGTGCGGTCCCGATGCCGGAGAAGAACGGGTTGCCCGGGGCGGAAGCTGGGACAGCGCGTCCGAACAGGTACGCTCCAGTCATCGGGGGCATACTAATCCTAGAACTCGGTATAAGGACCTCGGCTTTCGGGTTCTGCGCCCTATTTTTTAGACCTATGAAGCTGATATTTGTTTTGCTGAGTATGTTTGCCCTGTTCGGCTGTTCCCGGGATCCGATTCCCGCGGTTGTCCGGGAGGAACTGTTTACCTTTCAGGTAGGACGTTTAGAGGACCAGATAGCGATCTATAATCTGGAAGGAGATTTGGGGATTCGCCGGACGAATCTCGCCATGCGGGACGGGCTTTTTTACATTTCTGACGGCGCCGGCGCAAAAATCGTCCGGTATAATTCCTACGGGAATCCGCTGTTTATGATCTATAATGAAGAAACTAATCCTCTGCCTATGACGCTTCAGACGTTGGATGAAATGCCTGATGGGGAAGTCATTGCTCGGTGGGCTTTTACCTATCCTCTTCAGAATCCGGGGAAGATCGTCGTCGATTCCCGGAAGCATATCTATGTAGAGGATCGGCTCCCGGATGAACGGCATAGCTTTGATCCTGAAAGCGGCGCGCTTTTGAACAATGTGGTACTGCATTTTGATGCAGACGGCGCGTTTGTGGAGTATCTCGGACGGGAGGGCATTGGAGGAAGTCCCTTCCCTAAAATCGAAGGGCTGTATTCTTCGGTACGGGATGAGCTGGCGGTCGTATGCCGGCTTCCTACAGGCTGGAATGTTTACTGGTTCGACGCCGATGGGATGTCTCTTTACTTAGTTGAAATACGGGAAGATACCCTTCCGATACCTCCGGGAAAAGGCAAGGTTTTTGTCTCGCTGGATGGGATTGCCGCGGCTCCGGACGCTCGGAAGCTCTACATCAAAGCCGATTATTACCGGGATACCTACGACGCTTCCACGAACACCCGTTCCGGCAACGAGCCTGAGAGTTCGCTTATCTGGGTTATGCAGGCGGAAGACGGTTCGTATCAGAAAACCATAGAGGTTCCCTTTTTTGAATCCCCCTCTAGCGAGGGCAGTCTTAAAACCGGCAATAAGATGTTCTATTCTCTGCTTGGAATCATCAAAAACGAGCGGATATTTCTACAGTTTCCCGTAGAGAACGGCTATTCTATCTTGATTCTGACTCCCGAAACGCGGGAACAACAGCAGGGATTTATCCAAGTCCGCAATGACGAATTGCAATTCAATGCGTTTTCTCTTTCTCCGGAAGGGATTCTCTCGGCTCTGCTGGCAGGGGCTTGGGATATAAAGCTGGTTTGGTGGCGGACTGATAAGTTTATCGAATCTTTTTAATAGGAGTATGAAATGAAATCGTTTTTGTGGCTGATAATGGCGGTTCTGCCGGTTTTGTCCGCTTATAGCGGACAGGCGGAAGAATTGAAGGATACCCCGGAAGTCTATTACCGGCAAGGGCTTGAATATTATCGAGATAAAGCATACGACCGAGCCATTGACTCGTTTACCAAAGCCTTACGGCTTAACCCCGATTTTCAACAGGCTTTTTATGAACGAGGAAACGTATTGCTCGACAAACAGGCATATATGTTGGCAATCGCGGATTACAATGAAGCGATCCGGTTAGACCCCGAAGACGCCAGAGCCTTTAACAATCGGGGGTTTACCTACCATCGTATAGAAGCCTATGATCAGGCAATCGCAGACTACAGCGAAGCTCTGCGGATCAATCCGAATTACGCCCTCGCCTGGAACAACCGAGGATGGACCTATATTTGGAAGGGCGACTACGATCAGGCGATTGCGGACTGTACCGAATCCCTGCGGATTAATCCGAGATTCGCAGAAGCCTACGACAGCCGCGGTCTCGCCTATTACTATAAGAGAGATTATGACCGAGCCATCGCGGATTACGACGCGGCTTTGCGGTTTAATCCCAGACATCCCGATACGCCCTTGCGCCGACAACAGGCAATCGATGCTAAAAATACCCTGCGGTTAAGTATATGAATCCCGCATTGACCGCAACCTCTGACACCGTAAAACGCATCCATCGACAACATCCAGCGGCAGAGGGTTGGTTTTCACCAGACGGATTTGTACACAAACTCTGCCGGGATTCCAGCGCCAGAGGACAAGTCATCTGGCTATGATAAAATATATCCTGTCCCTGACGGACGAGCGCAAAGACCCCTTGCGATTCCTTCCCATTTGGATGGTGCCAATGTCTTCAACGTTGCGAACACAGCCTCTCCGAAGAGGGTATGCAGAATTTGAGCCGGCATTATCGCTCTATTCGGCTCATCGGATATCTCTGACACTGTTCAATACGGCACGCATCGACTCGGTCATATCGACGGTGGAATTGGACTTCCGGTAGACAACATTAGACCTCTTTCCAAACCTGCAAAAGATAAGTTTCACAGGCTTACCGGCGTCAAAAGAGCGGCGTTTGGAAAAATGCTTGCCGTATTGCATACCGCGCATACCTTGAAAAAAGCGCGCTGAGTCCGCCCTAACAAGTTAAGCGTTGAAAACACCCTGACGCTGACGCTGGAATACCGCGCCTTTTTTCACATCGGAAACAATTACAGTATTTCCGAAAGCTATGCCTATAAATTGATCCGCCGGGTAGAAGATACGCTGATACAATCAGGGGAGTTTTCGCTACCGGGCAAAAAGGAACTGCTGAAAAGCGATGCCGATGCCGAATATGAGGTTATTCTGATAGATGCAACGGAAACGCCGGTAGAGCGTCCCAAAAGGGGCAAGAGTTCTGGTATTCGGGGAAGAAAAAGCGGCATACGGTCAAAACGCAAGTAGCAGTGGACAAGAAAAGCAAGCGGGTTATCAGGTACTGCGTTTGCCGACGGGAAACAGCATGATTTCAGGCTGTATAAGGAATCGAAGGTACGGGTTAAGTCCGAAACGGAGATCGGCGCGG
>JAIRPH010000051.1 GCA_031257135.1 Spirochaetaceae bacterium | reverse complement strand
TTCTTTTCGCCGGAATAGACGGGTTCCGTAACCCTTTGAGGCGCAGGCGCGGCTTCTTGACCGGAAGGAACAGGGTCAGCCGCCTTTTGCGTAGACCCGCACGCGGTCAGCGAAAGCGTGAAAACGCAGATTACGCCGGCAAAGGCTGTCATATTTTTCATAAAATCTCCTTGAAAAAAGCAATATTCGTTAGACTATATACAAATTTTAAAAATACATCAAGCCGTTTTCCCGGCAACGCTTGTTTCCGCAAGCCGGCTTTTTCTCTCAGCCGGCTGGATTTCTCTTCCGTCTAGCCGGCTTGCCTGATCCGCAAGCTGGCTGAGACCTTCGTCTAGGCGGATTCCGCGGGCGCGCTGAAATATACGCCATCTTCGTTGAAATATACGCTCTAATCCGGCTGGATTTCTCTTTCGTCTAGCCGGCTTAGTCGATCCGCAAGCTGGATGAGACCTTCGTCTAGGCGGATTCCGCGGGCGCGCTGAAATATACGCCATTCCCGTTGAAATATACGCTCTAATCCGGCTGGATTTTTCTTCCGTCTAGCCGGCTTAGTCGATCCGCAAGGCGGATGAGACCTTCGTCCAGCCGGCTTTTTCTCTCGGCAAGCTGGCTGAGACCTTCGTCGGGCTGGCGTGCGGGTTCGGGCTTTAGGGGGATGAGCCGGTCTGAAACGCCGGGTTTTCAGGGCTTCTCTTGACGGAAACCGCTACTCTCGATAGTATCAGAGCTATTATGAAACGGGTATATAACTTTTCTGCGGGACCTTCCGCGCTTCCGGTTCCTGCGCTGGAGCGTGCGGCCGCGGAAATGCTGGACCTCAACGGCACGGGTCAGTCGATTATGGAGATGAGTCACCGGTCGAAAGACTTTGCGCCTATTATCAGGAACGCCGAAAGTCTGCTCCGCTCGCTTATGGGCGTTCCCTCCAATTATGCGATACTGTTCCTGCAAGGCGGGGCTTCTTTGCAGTTTTCTATGGTTCCGCTGAATCTTGCCGGCGTGGAAGCGGGAACGCCTCGGAAACAAGCCGGATACGCCGAAACCGGCGTCTGGTCTCAAAAGGCGATTGAAGAAGGGGCTAAGTACCTCAATCCGGTAGTTCGGGCTTCCTCCAAAGACCGGGGTTTTACCTATATTCCGCAGGCTCCGGCTCCTGATCCGCAGGACGCCTTTTATCACATCACGCTGAACAATACGATTGTAGGAACCAAGTGGGCGGAACTGCCGGAAACCGGCGCGGTTCCGCTTGTGGCGGATATTTCGAGTTGTATTCTCTCGGAGCCGCTGGATATTTCCCGTTTCGGGCTGGTCTACGCGGGCGCGCAGAAGAATCTCGGTCCTGCGGGAGTTACGGTAGTTATCATCCGGGAAGACCTGATAGGGCGCGCGCCCTCGTGGACGCCCGGGATGCTCCGGTACGATATTCACGCCAAAGAGGGGTCGATGTACAATACGCCTCCCTGTCACGGCATCTATATAATCGGGCTGGTGCTGGAATGGCTCAGAGATTTGGGCGGCGTCTCCGCCGTAGCCGAGCTGAACCGGGAAAAAGCCGGACTGCTTTACGGGTATCTGGACAGCTCGAAACGCTTCCGGTCGCCGGTGGAAAAGAAATACCGGAGTCTTATGAATATCCCCTTCGTGCCGGTCGATGAAGACCGCCGAAAGGAGATAGAAACCCGTTTCGTCGCGGCCGCGGCCGAGGCGGGGCTGGTAAATCTTGCGGGGCATCGGCTGGTCGGCGGTATGCGGGCGAGCATCTATAACGCCATGCCTAAAGCAGGAGTTCACGCGCTTATCGCCTTTGCGGAGCGTTTTGAAAAAACGCTTTAAAGGAACCCTATGTTTCGTATTCAAACGATGAATCAAATTTCCCCTCAGGGGCTGGAATTATTTCCCCGGAACCGCTACGAAGCCGCGGAGAATCCGCCTAATCCTGACGCCATCCTCGTGCGGAGCGCGGATCTTCGGGAGACGCCTATCCCCGATTCGGTGCAGGCCATAGCCAGAGCCGGCGCGGGATACAACAATATCCCTGTTTCTCAGTGTAGCGAGCGGGGAATCGTCGTCTTCAACACTCCCGGAGGCAACGCCAACGCGGTCAAAGAGCTGGCTCTGGCGGCTCTGCTTCTGGCTTCCCGAAATATTGCAGGCGGCATCGCGTGGACCAAAACCCTCGGAGATACTCCCGGCGCCGTATCCGACTTGGTGGAAAAAGAAAAATCCCGCTTTGAAGGTCCCGAAATCCGGGGCAAAATCTTAGGCGTAATCGGCTTAGGGGCAATCGGCGTCATGGTAGCCAACGACGCGGTCGCGCTGGGCATGGAGGTCATGGGCTACGATCCGTATATCTCGGTTGACGCCGCGTGGAATCTCTCCCGCGCCGTAAGGCGGGCGGATACGCTTGAAGAACTTCTCGCCAAAGCGGACTACCTTTCCCTCCATCTTCCCCTGACCGACGCCACCGAAGGCGTCATGAACGCTGAAAAGTTTAGCATTATGAAACAAGGCGCGCGGATCGTCAACCTCGCCCGGGGAGGCTTGGCGCATGAACCTGATCTGATCAAGGCTCTGCATACCGGAAGGCTCTCGGCGTATGTTACCGATTTCCCTTCAGCCGAACTCATCGCCTGTCCTACGGCGATTTGTATTCCCCATCTCGGAGCCTCCACGCCGGAAGCGGAGGACAACTGCGCGGTCATGGCGGTGCGTCAGCTCATGGACTTTCTCGAAACCGGCAGGATTACGAACTCCGTCAACTTCCCCCGATGCGCCCTAGACCGGCGGTCTCCCTTCCGCCTTCTGGTCGCCAACCGGAATATCCCCAATATGCTGGGACAGATTACCACTATCCTTGCGGAAATGAACGTCAATATTATAAGCTCAATTAATCAATCAAGAGATCAGTACGCGTATAATATCATTGATACCGAGCAGGAAATACCCGAACCCGCGCTCCGGCGGATCACCTCGGTAAACGGCATCGTCCGAGTGAGAGCCATCGCTTCCGCAGGGTAGCCTATGCTGTGCGGAATTGATGAAGCCGGACGCGGACCCTTAGCGGGACCGGTGTACGCCGGCGCGGTAATCCTTACCGAAGATTTCCCGAAAGACTGCCTGAACGACTCGAAGAAGCTCAGTCCAAAACGCCGGGAATACGCCCGGAACATCATCCGTGAACGAGCGTTCGCTTGGGGCATAGGCTGGGCTTCCCATGAAGAAATCGATAGGATTAATATCCGTCAAGCCGCGTTTCTCGCCATGAAGCGAGCCTTTGAAGCTATGCTGGCATCCTTCCCGGTTCCCCTGCGCGGCTTGGAAGCCGAGGTTGACGGCTCTTCCGCGCCGGTTCTCCCCGTGCCGTGCCGGGCGGTAATCAAAGGAGACGCATTGGTCCCGGAAATCATGGCGGCTTCGATTCTTGCTAAAACATCGAGAGACGCCGAAATGGAACGATACGCCCTGCTCTACCCGGAATACGGCTATGAACGGCATAAAGGCTACCCTACGAAGGAACATCGGGAAAAGCTGTTCCGCTACGGACCGTCTCCGATCCAGCGGAACAGTTTTCATATACGGTTTGATTAGACTTTAATGGCTTGGGCTAATTCTCTGCCTCGGGACTCCAAAACCGCAAGGTCTTGAGGAGAGGGATTCCCAGTCCATTCAAAAGGAGCAAGACTGTTCCATTTAAGCCCGGCAATAGCGGCGTCGTATTCTTTCTGCGCGCCTCCGGACCAGCCCCAAGAGCCGATGCGGAGAACCGTCTTGTGATGTATATGCTTCCGGCGGAAAATGTCAATGACATACGCCATAGGCGGGAACATGGCGTATTCATACGTCGGCATGGCGATTACCAGCCCCGCGCTTTTGAAGGCGTCCGCAAGGATGTATGAAACGTTATCGTTCGGCGCCCGATGCAGTGAATAGGGAACCCCTTCGCGTTCAATGCCCGCAATAACCGCGTCCAATCCTTTTTTGGTATTGCCGTACATCGAACTCCAGACAAGGGCGATTTCTTTTTCCGCAGAGCCTTTGGAATACGATGCGTATCGCAAATACCGGCTGATTATTCCGGCAACGTCTTTGCGCCACACCATGCCGTGACTCGGAGCGATATACGCGATGCTTAATCCTGACAGCTTCTGGATTCCTTTTTCCACAAAAGAGGAAAAAGAAGCGACAATATTGGCGTAATACCGAAGCGTCTCGTTTTCAAAAGCCGCCAATTCGGTTTGGGAAAATTCATCGTCAAAGAGCCGCCCCTCCAAAACGCCGAAAGACCCGAAGGCATCGCAGGAAAACAAGGTTCCCGTGGAAGATTCCCACGTCATCATCGTTTCGGGCCAGTGAATATTGGGGGTTTCAAAAAAGGTAAGCATCTTACCGCCGCCCAGATCGAGGGTTTCTCCGTCCTTCACCGCCCGCAATCCGGCTTCTATTTTATAGAAGGATTTAACCAGATTAATCCCTTTGGCGGTGGCGATGATTTCGGCTTTAGGATTTTTTTCCCTGAACTGCCTGAGCCAGCCTGTGTGGTCCGGCTCAAGGTGATTCAGGATGAGGTAATCCACCGCGCCGAAATCCGCGCCGATAGAAGCTAACGCCTCTTCCACCTGTTTAGGCGCGTCCTGCCGGTCCTGTACGAGATCGATAAGAGCGGTTTTCTCGCCTTTAACGAGGTAGGCGTTTAAGGTAACGCCTCCGGGAATAGGCCAGATTCCCTCGAAAAGATCGGCGGTATGAACGTCTACCGGGATACAGAAAAGGGCATCCGAAAGCGCGACAATTTTCATAAAACACTGCCCCCGCTGATTAGTGTAATACTGAAGCGACCCGCTCCAGCACTTTGGCTCTGTCCAAAGGCTTTACGATAAAGCCCTTAGCTCCTGTCATGCAGGCTTTTTTTACCAAATCCTCTTTGCCCAAGGCGCTGACCATAAGCACTTTGGCGTTTTTATCGAATTCCAATATTTTTTCCAAGGCGCTAATGCCGTCCATTTTCGGCATGGTAATATCCATCGTAACCAGATCGACGTCGGGATGCAATTCTTTATATCGGTCTAAGCCCCGAGCGCCGTCCGGCGCGGTTCCTGCAATGTCAAATCCTTCGGAAGCGAGAATCTGACTTAACTGTTTTGCGATGAACACTGAATCATCCACTACAAGAACCCGGTAAGGACTACCATTTTCGCGTATGCCGATTGCATTAGGATTCATCCTTCACCCCTTCTTAGGTATTTTTTAAGCGACACACTTCGCTTACTCATATATATACTAATAATTTCCGCCAATGTCTACACCATTCTCCATGAAAAGGCGGTAATTATATTACGCTTCTGATCATGGAGTTTGAGCGAATTCAATTAAGAAAGAATCTCTGGAACCTTATCTGCTTAGGATGGTTACGACCCGTTCTAAAACCTTTCGTCTGTCCAAGGGTTTGACGATATAGCTTTTTGCGCCGCTTAGGAGGCATTTTTTTACGACATCTTCTTTGCCCAAAGCGCTGACCATGATTACCCTGGCGTTTTTGTCGAATTCCAGGATTTTTTCTAATGCAGTAACGCCGTCCATGACCGGCATCGTGATATCCATAGTAACCAGATCGACCCGGGGATGCATTTCCTTATATCGGTCTAAGCCTTGAGCGCCGTCAGCGGCGGTCCCCAGCACCTCAAAGCCTTCAGAGGTGAAAATCTGACTTAACTGTTTTGCAATAAACATGGAATCATCCACTACAAGAACCCGGTAAGGACTGCCGTCAGGACGCAACCCTTGGGGAACCTTTTTTTCATCGCCGCTACCGGTAATATCACTCATTGCTACCATGCGGTACACTCCTCTACACATGAACTAGCCGTCGCATCAGGCCGAGGGCTTCCTGCTTATAATATCAGCAGATTATCCCCGTAGTCCTTACGGTTTAGAAATACTACAGCCTTTTTCAGGCATTTGTCAAGTTACCAGACATACCAGCTCAAACCGGACTATGTATCCTTGCTTATACTTATCTTTATCATACTACAGATCAATCATTCGATCAAGCACATAAAGTATCGTATGAGTATACGGTAAACTTACAAGTATTTTGTTATATTTTTTATAGCCTATTGTACAGTAAATGTCAAGAAGGATTAGCGTATGAGCGTACCTTTTTTATTGGCTCCCATGGCGGAAGTAAGCCATAGAGCTTTACGGGAACTTATAGAAGACTTCGGAGGATGCGACCAATATTTCACCGAAATGATAAGCGCGGCGCCGCTGATAAACGGCGGACCATTTGAATCTTGGTATACCGACGCAGGTCCTTGCCCTGAACGGGTAGTATATCAGATAGCCGGCGCAAACCCTGACCGCCTGACCGCCGCGGCTCGCTTGTTGGACCGGAATGTATGCGCCGGCATTGACGTCAATATGGGCTGTTCCGCTCCGGGCATAGCCAGAGCCGGAGCGGGCGTAGCGTGGATGGCTTCTATAGATAAAGCCCGCGCGTTAATCGGCCGTCTACGAAAACAGACCCGCCGGCGGTTAAGCGTTAAACTGCGGATCGGCTTTGAAGATAATTTCGACTATCTTGCGGCTTTCTGTACAAGCCTTTCTGCGGAGGGTGTGGATTTCATTACTCTGCACCCTCGGACGGCTAAGGAAAAGTTTAAACGGAAAGCCCGGTGGGACTATGTGAGCCGGCTTCGGGCGGTTCTCTCTATTCCGGTAGCTGGAAACGGCGACATTGCCGGCTCTGAGGAACTGGTACGCCGGGCATCCGGAGAGTGCGACGCGGTTATGATAGGCCGCCTCGCCGTCCGATCCCCCTGGGTTTTCGCCGAGGCTAGGGCTATAGAGACGGCGCGGCCGGTTCCGGCGGACATCGACCTAGAATCTCTGGGCTTCCGGTTTCTCGATCTGCTGGGTCGGCATCAGCCGCCGGAATTTCACACAAGCAGGGCGCATCGGTTTTTCAGCTATTTTTGCGATAACCTTACGTGGTCTACATGGCTGAAAACCTCGCTTTATCGGGAAACCGGACTTTCCGCTATGTCCGAGGTATGGCGCGCGTATTTCAGGGATCATCCTGAAGAGCGGCGCCTCCGGCGCAAAGTCCCGGTTTTATAGTCCTAGGGCTTTTCGGAAATTGCCTACCACTTCGTCTGCTCCGGGGCTGGCGTCAACGTCGAGGAGCAGTCCTTTTTTCCGGTAAAAGCCGATGAGAGGCGCGGTCTGCTCCCGGTATACTTCGAGGCGTTTCCGAATGGCTTCTTCCCGGTCGTCTTCCCGGACGTAGATTTCGCCGCCGCAGGCGTCGCAGACGCCTGCTGTCTTGGGCTTATTGAAGACGGCATGATAATTGGCTCCGCATTTTCGGCAGACTCGGCGTCCTGAGAGCCGTTCAAGCACGGCTGAGTCGGGAATATCGAAGTTGACGGCTTTATCGGCTGAGGAAAACCGCGCCAGAGCCTCGGCTTGAGGTATAGTCCGGGGGAAGCCGTCCAGAATATAGCCCTTTTGAGCGTCTCCCTGAGCAAGCCGTTCCTTGACCAGTTCGATGGTGGTCTCATCGTCCACGAGTTTTCCGCTGTCGATGATTGCCTTGACTTTGAGTCCCAAGGGGCTTTTCGCGGCTATGGCGGACCGGAAAATAACTCCGGTACTGATATGGGGGACCTTCAGGATGTCCACAGCCTTCGCCGCAAGCGTTCCCTTGCCCGCTCCGGGGGGACCTAGAAAAATCAGTTTCATACTATACCTCCAATGTGCGGTTCCAGACTTTTATCCTAAAAAGCCTGCCGACTGTCTTTGATTTTCACAAATTTTTACGGATTATACAAGGTTAAGGATACATCTTTTTCTTGACCGCTATGCAGGTTTTTTGTATATTCTAAATATATCCAAATTTACTAATACGATATTAAATACAAACGGAGGATATCTATGAAGGTAAAACCCTTAGCGGATCGGGTGATGGTCAAACTTGAGAAGAATGAGGCGAAAACCGCCGGAGGGATTATAATCCCGGACACGGCGCAAGAGAAAACCCAAACCGGTCTCGTAGTGGAAATCGGCACTGACGCCGAAACGATTAAGGTCAAGGCAGGCGATAAAGTCATGTATGACAAGTACGCCGGGACCGCCGTAAAATTTGACGGACAGGAACACCTTATTCTCAAGATGTCGGACATCATTGCCGTTATCGAGTAGAGAAAAAAACCGGCGCAACGCCGGTTTTTCTTTTTCTTCCCTGTTTCCAACGTAAAAAACTACCGCTGAATCCGCGCGGAACCGCCTTTCGCGAAAGCCTCTACCTGATCCAAACTCGCCATTGACGTATCTCCGGGGGTTGTGGTGAGGAGCGCGCCGTGGGCCCAGCCGAGTTTCAGAGATTCCTCCGGGCTTTTGCCGGAGAGAAGCCCGTAAAAAAGCCCCGCCGCAAAGCCGTCGCCGCCGCCGACCCGGTCGTAGACGTCCAGCTCGCAAGTTGGGGCGGTATAGTTTTTGCCGTCCAGCCACAGAACCGCGCTCCAAGAGTGGCGGTTTGTGGAATGAACTTCCCGCAAGGTTGTGGCCACGGCTTTTATGTTAGGGAAATCTTTGGTTACTTGCCCGATCATGCCGAAGAACGCCGTGGGGTCAAGTTTGCCTTTAGATTCCGCTTCAGGTCCTTTCAGTCCGAGACCTTTCTGGAGGTCTTCTTCGTTGCCCACCAGCACGTCAACATGGCTGACGATGTTCCGCAGGGTTTTGGCGGCTCCTTCTTCGGCTTGGGCTGAACTCAGTCCTTGTTCCGCGGCGGCGACCGCCCAGAGTTTCGCCCGGTAGTTTAGGTCGAAAGAAACCACCGCGCCGGCTTTTTTTGCGGCTTCCATGGCTTCGATAACCAAGGCGGGAGTGGTCGGGGACAGAGCCGAGAAGATTCCGCCGGAATGAAACCACCGCACTTTTTTGGCGAAGATTGCCTTCCAGTCGAAACTTCCCGGTTTGAGCCGTCCTGCGGCTTCATTGGAACGGTTGTAAAACACCGTGGGACCTCGGACGCCTTGTCCTCGGTCGCTCCACACGATAGCCATATTCGGACCTCTAACGCCGTCGAAGGGGAACCGCTGGTAATACGCGGTTACTCCCGCTTTCCGCACCGCGGCTTCGATGCGCCGACCGATGGGATAGTCCGCCATTGCGCTGGCAATGGCGGTATTCAAGCCGAAGCAGGTAGCAAGATTAGCGGCTACGTT
>JAIRPH010000044.1 GCA_031257135.1 Spirochaetaceae bacterium | reverse complement strand
TGTTTTTAATATAACAAATCTCAAAAATAAATGCAATACCCTAACGCGCTTTTTTTTAAAAAGTTAGCAGTCCGCAGATTTTATATATATCTGCTGGACCGTTTTTTAGTTAGTTACGCTATATTGGATTAATCCCGTATACTGGCGTTCATCTGCCGAGCCGAAGAGCGTCAATGAATCTATGCCGGAAGGTATCGTAAAATTAAGCTCAAAAATTCCGACGTCGTTTTTTGCCAGCCGCGTCTGGACGCCGTTGATTACAATGGCAAGAGCGGTGAAATCTCCGGTTGAAACCGTAAAGGTTTCAGAGGAACCCGATTTCAGGATGCCGGCGGTCGGGGACAAAAGCTGAGTGTTGGAAACCTCGGTATAACCGGGAAGCGTATGGGGATATTTTAAGACGTCGTTTCCAAATCCCTGATAACCCGGAGCCGCTTGCAGGTTAAAGGTAAGCGTTTCCTCCAGCAAGCCCGCGCTCAATCCCAGCAACGTATGAATTTTAACAACCGCGTTGTTCCGGGGAATATCGAAGGAATCTTCCAAAAAATAATACCGGCTGTTATCCGTTACCTTATAGTAGGACTTCTTGAAATATTCCAATTCATCTTCAGTTATCTCAGACTCGGCGAAGAGTTTCTCCGCGCCGGGGAGCCATATCTGCTCAAAGGTTTGTATGCTGATTCTATCTTGCAGGCGGTTCTGGTTTTGAAGTTTCGCGACAATACCGCCCTTATATTCCGCCGTATCAGGCACGTCAAATTCAAAGGTAATAGTTTCGCCGTTTCTGGTCTGCCAAGACGCGCCGGCTACTTCTCGTTGCTGGGCGGTCCGCACGACGCTTGATACGGAAACCGCGCTGTTCTGAGCGGTAATCTCAAAAACAAGCGGCTTATCTATGAGCGCGCTGTATTCAGGAGCTTTCGTCTTCACCGTAAGTCCGTACTGGAAAAACGCGCCCGGAATATAGGCTTCCCGCATAAAATCATCCGCGGTTAAAACCGGCGCGTAAAACTGATACGCCTCTTCTTCCGGCAAATGAGAATACAGAAACGATCTGGGATCAGCAAAAAGCCATGCCGTAGCGTACCGTTTAATAAAGGTCTTTTTTTCCACAGAGCCTGCGTCCCAAGTTACATCAACCGGATACCATTTGCCCCCGATTTTGACCGCATTCCAAGAGCAGTCAATGTCTTTCCCAATTTTACCCGTATAGCCGAATCCTTTTGAATACCCGTTTACGCCCATAGACTCGATATGCGCCAGTTCGCACATCTGATTATACAGATTGACGTATCCTGAACAGACGGCTTTTTTCTTCTTTAAAACGGATTCATAATCCTGATCGGCGATAACGCCGGATATATACATATCCGCATCATAGGCGATAACATCGCATATCCAGTCGTGCAGTATTTTAGCTTTGAGGAACTCGTCAGAAACATCGGCGGTGAGCGAGGATACAATCGCAGGAAGAACCTCCGCAGGATCGGCGGACGTCTTATCTATCAGTTCTTTAGGAACGAGCCTCACTTGAGGTTCCATGACGCCGGTTTTGTACATCCCAACATGGGAATCTGGGGAAGCGTAACGCGTTATCTCCGCGGCGGCTTGGGCTTTCAAGTTCGGGTCTGTCTTTTCGCGGCGGATATACTCGTCAAGATACGCGCAGTCTCCCCAAGCCAGCGCGGCCGCGATGCGTTCCGCGTCGGTTTTTGCAGGATCAGTCCGTTCAAAGGAGTCTCGCGGAGGTTTCACTCGAAAACCGTTATGCGGCTCCGATGGTTTCGTAGAAGAACAGCCTATTATAAGAAAGATACACCAGAGAATCCAGCCTATACTTATCTTTTTCATTGAAAAATTGAGCCGCAAAACCCCTCGCGGTAGCTATGGGGGGAAGCGGCATCCTCCTTACCAAAAACTACTCGTCTGTCCGAACAGTCAAGCGTCTTTCCGCTTTGCCTTAATTATAAGTTCGGCTCGATCAGGTACTTTAACGAGTAATATCCTGAGCCATCTCGATGATCAGCGTGTGAGCCGGCGCGTCGGAACCAGCGGCGATGGTAAAACTTTCCGCGGTGATTTCCGCGGCGTCCCGCATGACCAGCTTACCGGAGGAACCCTCTTTGCCCCGCAGTTCGGCGTTCCCCTCAATGAGGGCGAGATAAGCCTGCCGACCTTTGGCTACTTCAAAATCCAGCGATTTTCCGGGGCTGATAATCGCGGAGTAGGCGTTAATATCCGCGTGGATTTTGATGGGCGCGGCGTTTTCCTTGTTTTCTACGGAAGTCGCCATTGGAAGCCACTTGTCATACCGGTCTTCAAGGGCGAACCGGAAGTCTCCGTAGTTGGGCTTATAGCCTTTCTTGTCTGGAAAAATCCAAATCTGGAAAAAACGCAGAGCCTCTTTGCTGTGGTTCATCTCGCTGTGTACAACGCCGGTCCCCGCGCTCATGTACTGCACTTGTCCTCGGGTTAAGGCGCGCTCGTTGCCCATACTGTCCTTATGGCTCAGTTCTCCGTCTACCACATACGAAATAATTTCCATATTCTCATGCGGATGCGGACCGAAACCGGTATTAGGCTTGACAATATCGTCGTTCATCACCCGGAGAATCCCGAAATTGGTGTTTTTGGGGTTACAGTAGTCGGCAAAGGAAAAATGGAAAAAACTGTCCACCACTCCCTGCTTTCCCTGTCCCATCTTTTTATGGTCTATTGTCTTTATCATACTAAAAATATACTAAAATTTAGAACAATAGGCAAATCAATATAAGGCAGGCAGATTGTGAGCCTGCCTTATCCATATCATTGCAAAGTAAGAGTTAAGAGCAATGGGAGGTGATCGCTGAAACCGTTGCCGGTACGGGGGTTATAGGCGTATGGTTTATCGTCCTTGAGGAACGGCTCTTGTTTAATAACTCGGCAGGAATGGAAATCCCAGCCGGTTCGGTCGAATAACGCGCCGGATAACAAAAAGTGATCGATAGTCTCCCAAGCGTTTCTGAAATAATAGGAGCCTTCTTCCAGTTCCTCGCCCCAGGGCGAATAGAGAATCGCCCCATCGGAGGCGCAGAATTCCGGTTCAGGAGGCTTTTTCCCGCTCAAAATGAGAAAATCCGCCTGAGTATCGCCGATACGCGCCGCAACCTCCGGGACGTCCGGCAGGAGCGCGCTGGTAATACCGCTTTCTCTCCGATAAAATTCATCGTAATTTTCGTTTAAGTCTCCCATGACAATCACCGGTATAGCGGGATTTTCCTGTTTCAGCTCCTGAAGTCTTCTCACAATAAGCCGAGCGGATGCTTTCCGTAGAGATTCGGTAGCGTCCTCGCCTTCCCGCTTCGATTTCCAATGGCATACCATGCAAATCAGCGGGCTGTCTTTGACCAAAAGCCGGATTTCCAGCATCGGACGCGGGGCGGTTTCTCCGTTCAGGGTAATGGAATGAAGGAGGGTCTCCTCAAAGGGAAACCGGCTCAATATGCCGATTCCTAAGGGCGCGCCCGGATTAATACCGAAAAAAGACCAGCCATACCCTTTTTTCGCCAAAGGACCCTGTAAAATATCCTCTAAAACCCGAGGATTTTCAACTTCCATAAGCCCAAGAATATCCGGCGCAGGTTCGGTCATTTTTTCAACCGCCAAAGCAAGCGTATTCAGTCTGGCTTTGTACTTTTCGTCAGTCCAGCCTGCGGAACTCCGGTATTCGTCATACTCCGCGCCGGTTTCGTCGCCGTCAAAAAGGGTCTGCACATTCCAGGTAACAATCCGCAACGTCTCGGGGGGTTTCTCCGCGGCGTTGCCGGACTTTTCTAATACCTCACATCCGGCAAAGCCGAGTATGAGCCACGCGAGTAATATCTTTTCCATAAAGCCTCCGGCAGATATACGGCTTTATGCTGAAATATGCTTTAATGTAATTCTGCCCGTATCAAAGCGGCTAATTCTTCCGCGGCTTTACTCACCGGCGCTAGGCGGCTTTCCTTTTCACTTCGGCGTTTCACCTCGACGCTGGGCGTACTCAGCGTTAGGTTTTTATCTCCCACCACTACCCGATAAGGAATCCCGATGAGGTCTCCGTCCTTAAACTTGACCCCCGGACGTTCAGGACGGTCGTCAAGCAACACCTCGATGCCGGCTTGTTCAAGTTCCGCCGCCAGCTTGTCCGCGGCGACTTTCATGGTTCCTTCGTACTTAACCGGAATGATTAAAACGTGATAAGGCGCAATCGTCATGGGCCAGAGGATGCCGTTTTCGTCGTGATGTTCTTCGATTACCGAGGCAAGCGTCCGGTCAAGCCCGACGCCGTAACAGCCCATCGTTGGGATGCGGCTTTTGCCGGTTTCGTCCAGATACCGGACTTGCATAGATTGGGTATACTTATAACCGAGTTTAAAAATATGTCCCAATTCATTGCCTTTTTTCTCGTAAAGTTCTCCGCCGCATTGGGGACACCGATCTCCTGCAATCACCGTACGCAGATCAGCTATAAGCCATGGAACAAAATCCCTGCCGTAGGCGACGTGAGCGTAGTGAAGGTCTTGGGCTAAGGCTCCGGTTACGGCATCGGTCATGGCGGTTACGGTAGTATCCGCGATAACCGGAATTGCTGAAAGCCCCACAGGACCGGCAAAGCCTACCGGCGCGCCGGTGAAACGCGCTACATCGGCGTCTGAAGCGAGAACCGCTTCAGACGCTTTGAGCGTCGAAGCGAGTTTCACCTCGTTTACGTCAAGATCGCCCCGAATAGCTACCGCAAAGAAGGCTTCAGGATAAACCTCCGGAGCGTCTGTCCCGGGCTTCCGCTTTTCGAGTTTTTCTCCGCCCGGCGCGCCGGAAAGGTCCAGCTCCACATTCAGAGCCTTGTATATGAGCGTTTTGATAAAACGTTTCGCATCGGTCTTGAGGAAAGCGCAGAGTTCTTGAATAGTCTTGACCGCCGGAGTATCTATCTTTTCAATCTCTGGGACCGATGCCCCCGCAGATTTCGCCGCTTCCAGCGAAGCATGAGCCTCGAAGTCCGGTTTACAGGTTGCTTTTTCCACATTCGCCGCATACTCGCAGGTTTTGCAAAGCAGAAGCGTATTATCTCCGACGGCGCTTTCTACCATGAATTCTTCGGACCCGCTACCTCCCATTGCGCCGGAATCGGCTTTAACCGGAATTACCGACAATCCGCACCGCTTAAATATCCGCCGGTAGGCTTGCCCCATAGCCTGATAGGTTTCGTCAAGGCTTGCGTCGTCGGCGTGGTAAGAGTAAGCGTCTTTCATAACAAATTCCCGTCCCCGCATAACGCCGTAACGGGGGCGTATTTCATCGCGATATTTAGTATTGATCTGATATAGGGTCAAGGGAAGCTGGCGGTAACTGGATAGTTCATCCCGCACGAGGGCGGTAAAGGCTTCTTCCGCGGTAGGGGACACCACGAAATCCGCGTCCAGCCGGTTTTTCACCCGCAGGAGGGATGCTCCCATAGCGTCCCAGCGTCCTGATTCTTTCCATAGTTCTCCGGGGACTATTACCGTCGGCTTTATCTCTAAAGCGCCGGTAGCGTTCATCTCTTCCCGAATGATCTGTTCTACCTTTTTAAAGGATCGTAATCCTAAAGGAAGATAGGCGAAAAGCCCGTTCGCGAGTTTTCGGAGCATCCCCGCCCGAAACATGAGACGATGGCTTACAATAACCGCATCCGCAGGAACTTCCCGCAGGGTGGGGATAAAAGTTCGAGTGAAATTCATAGCGTATGCTAATACCATTCCTCCGATTCGGAGTCTGTATCTTCCTCGTTTTGGATTATCGCGAGAAGTTCTACGTCAAATATGAGGGTTGCGTAGGCGGGAATCACGTTGCCTCCGCCTTGCGCGCCGTAAGCCAACTCTGAAGGTATATACAGCCGGTACTTACTGCCGACGCTCATCAGCTGGACCCCTTCGCTCCAGCCCGGAATAACCGCATATAATGGAAATTCCATTGGTTCGCCTCGGTCGTAGGAACTGTCGAAAACGGTTCCGTCAACAAAAGCCCCCCGGTAATGAGCCGATACCGTAGCGGTCGGTCCGGGCTTTTCGCCGGTTCCTTCGGTAATAATCTCGTACTGCAAACCGCTTTCAGTAATCTGCACCCCCGGTTTTTTGGCGTTTTCGGCAAGAAAGGACTGTTCTTTTGCTATGGCAACTTCGTCCTGTTTAGCCATAGCTTCCATATAGGCGGACTGTACCTTAGCAACCGCTTCGTCCATAGTCAAGGTCGTATTTTTATCCTCTAAGACTTCCCTCATCCCTTTCATAAAGGTGTTATAATTGAAGGTTATCCCTAATGTTTTCAGTTCTGAGCCGATCATCATGCCGAAAGCATAACTGGTATCCCCGTCCGTCGTGGCTGAGGCGGCTTCATCAATCTTTCCTTCAGCGCACACTGCCCAGCCCATCATAAGAGCCAGCCATCCTAACAATATACCTTTCTTCATAAACCTATCCTTTTATAATATCCAATAATTCTACCTCAAATATGAGGGTTGAGTAGGGCGGAATTACGTTGCCCGCGCCTTGATTGCCGTAGCCTAATTCAAAAGGGATAAACAGCCGATACTTACTGCCGACGCCCATCAGCTGAAGCCCTTCAGTCCAGCCCGGAATAATCCCTTGCAGAGGGAATTCCATCGGTTCTCCTCGGCTGTAAGAGCTGTCGAAAACGGTTCCGTCCAGAAGTTTTCCCTCGTAATGCACCAGCACCGTATCAGCCGCCCCGGGTTTCGCGCCGGTTCCCTCGGCGACGACCTCGTATTGCAAGCCGCTTTGAGTGGTCTGTATCCCCGCTTTTTTACCGTTTTCCAGAAAAAAAGCCGCTTCTTTTTCTTTGTACATATTTTTTTGCGCCTCCATTACCAGAGCTATTGCCTGATCCGGCGTAACCTTGGTCTCTTTATCTTCGAGATACTCCCGAAACCCTAGAGTCAGAGCCTCATAATCGCAATCAAACTCATCTACCATGTCTTTGAATCGCGAAGCGATGGCGACTCCCAGAGCGTAACTGGTATCCCCGTCCAAAGACGTACCGGAAACCGCCGCGTTTTCCGGAGTATTCGTCTCATTTTTCGGCTTACAGCCGCCGGCAACGCATATCCCCGCACAAAGGATAAGGACTGCTTTTTTTATCATAAAAAACTACGGCGCGAAAACCCATCGCTTATAGAAAAACGTTGGGATGAAACGCCCTCAGGCTTCAGCCTGACCTCCCGGCAAAAATTACCCGACTCTCCGGGCAGTCAAGGGTCTTTCCGCGCGGGTAATGCGTATCCGCCGCGCCGTAAATAAAACAAACCGGCGTCTCACAAAACGCCGGTTTTTCACGTGTTTTAGACCCTATATCTAATGACATCTGAGCCGCGCTGGATTCGAACCATCGACCCACGCCTTAAAAGGGCGTTGCTCTACCTACTGAGCTAGCGGCCCAACTATTGTTAAAATAACGAAAACAAAAAAAAATGTCAATACGGTTTAGCGGAAATTTAGAAAAAATCATTGGAAAAGTAAAAAGATTTAGAAAAAACAGAAATATGCCAAAAGCCCGTCTTTAGGACGGGCTTTTTAGTCTCCCCCGGCCGGGCTTGAACCAGCGACCCAGTGGTTAACAGCCACTTGCTCTGCCGACTGAGCTACAGGGGAATAAATAAAATATATCGAAGCGTAAAAATAAAGTCAAGAGGCCGGCGTTCTTTTTTTGAAAAAAAATTGAAAAAATAAAAAAACCGGAATTAAAAGGAATTTTTGAAAAAAATAAAAAAAATCTTGTCAAAAAGAATACTTGATGTTATTATAACGTGACTACTAAAATGGTCTATAGTTAGTGTAATTAAGAGGACCATATTGAAAGGAGTGATGCAGTGAGCGCACAAATTGATTTTGGCGTCATTGATGACGTCATTAAAGAATGGGGAGCCAAAGCCGGCTCTATCATCCCTATTTTGCAGGGAGTGCAGGAAAAATATAACTACCTGCCTCAGCAGATTTTCCCCTATATCGCAAAAAAGCTGAACGTCAGTGAAGCGCGTATCTACGGGGTGGCTACCTTCTATGAGAACTTCTCCCTCCAGCCAAAAGGCAAGTTCATCATTAAGGTATGTGACGGAACCGCCTGTCATGTCCGCAAGTCCATTCCTAACCTGGACCGTTTCCGAAAAGAACTGGGGCTTTCCGAAAAGAAAATCACCACTGACGACCTCGGCTTTACGGTCCAAACCGTCGCCTGTCTCGGAGCGTGCAGTCTCGCTCCGGCGCTTATGATAAGCACCGGAGGCAAACCTGATAAGGTCCATGCCGGCGTAACGCCTGATAAGGTTTCGGAAATCATCAAAGAACTCAAAGCCCAGTTATAGGAGGAAACTATGCCGAAATTAGCCAATCGTGAGGCCTTAAAAAAGGCTCGGGAAACGTATAAAAAGGCGCTGGACGCCGAAAAACGAAAAATTTTGGTCTGCGCGGGTAATGGCTGTATCGCTTCCGGGTCCCTCGCAGTCTACGATGAACTGGCGAAGATCATCAAAGAACAAAATGTACCCTGTTCTCTGGAACTCAAGGAAGAACCCGGTCATCCGGTAGGACTGAAAAAAGGCGGTTGCCCCGGTTTCTGTAACCAAAGCGTCCTGGTCCTAGTCGAACCCGAAGGCTGGCTCTATACCAAAGTCAAACCTGAAGACGCTAAGGATATCGTCGAGCAGACGATTAAAAACGGACAGCCCGTTGAACGCCTTGCTTTCAAAGGACCCGACGGCAAATCGGTTCTCAAAAAAGCGGAGATTCCCTTCTATAAAAATCAGAAGCGGATTGTCTTGGAGCAGTGCGGCGAAATCGACGCCGAATCCATTAAGGAATATCTCGCGGTCGGCGGCTATAGCGCCTTCGAGAAGGTCCTTTTCGATATGACTCCCGAAGCGGTATGCAAGGAAGTGAAAGAATCTAACCTTCGGGGACGAGGCGGCGCAGGCTTCCCTGCCGGCGATAAGTGGGGGGACACCCTCAAAGCGCAAGGCGCGCCTAAATACGTGGTCTGTAACGGCGACGAAGGCGACCCGGGCGCGTTTATGGACCAGTCCGTCATGGAAGGTATTCCTCACCAGATGATCGAAGGTATGCTCATTGCGGCGAAGGCAATCGGCGCGAATCAGGGCTACATCTACGTGCGCGCCGAGTATCCCCGGGCGGTCGGAAGACTGCGGCTTGCCATCAAGCAGGCGGAAGAGTGCGGACTGCTGGGGGACAACATACTTGGGACCGATTTCAGCTTCAAACTGACGATTTACCGCGGCGCGGGAGCCTTTGTCTGCGGCGAAGGTTCCGCCTTGATGGGTTCTATTGAAGGACGCCGGGGTATGCCGCGGGTTAAGCGGTATCGCTCGACCGAGCGGGGTCTTTATGAGAAACCCACGGTGCTGAACAACGTCGAAACCTACGCCAACGTGCCGGTTATCATCAACAGAGGCGCGGCGTGGTATAAAGGCATCGGACCTGCCGCCAGCCCGGGAACCAAGACCTTCGCCCTGACCGGAAAGATCGTCAACACCGGTCTTATCGAAGTGCCGATGGGGACCAAGCTCCGGGAGATCATCTACGAAATCGGCGGCGGCATCTTGAACGGCAGGAAGTTCAAAGCCGTACAGATCGGCGGACCCTCCGGCGGCTGTCTCACCGAAGCGGACCTGGATATGCCCCTGGATTTCGATTCAGTACCCAAGGCGGGCGCAATCATCGGTTCCGGCGGTCTGGTCGTCATGGACGATACCAACTGTATGATCGAAATTGCCCGGTTCTTCATGAACTTCACCCAGAAAGAATCCTGCGGAAAGTGCGTACCCTGCCGGGAAGGAACCCTGCGGATGCTGGAAATCTTGGAACGCATCGTTTCCGGCGCGGGAAAAAAGGGAGACATCGAACTTTTGGACGAGCTTTCCACCACGGTTTCCAAAGCCGCCCTCTGCGGTCTCGGTAAAACCGCGCCGAATCCGGTCATGAGTACCCTGAAACGCTTCCGCAACGAATATGAAGATCATATTTACCATCACAAGTGTACCGCCGGCGTGTGCCAGAAGCTCAAGAGGCTGTCGATTATCCCGGAGAATTGTATCGGTTGCGGCGCCTGCGCTAAAGTCTGTCCCGTGGGAGCCATTACCCAGCAGGATACGGTTCTCGAAGGCAAGA
>JAIRPH010000217.1 GCA_031257135.1 Spirochaetaceae bacterium | reverse complement strand
GCGGTTACTCCCGCTTTCCGCACCGCGGCTTCGATGCGCCGACCGATGGGATAGTCCGCCATTGCGCTGGCAATGGCGGTATTCAAGCCGAAGCAGGTAGCAAGATTAGCGGCTACGTTATACTCGCCGCCGGAAACGTGCAGGGCGTACTCGTTCGCTTCCGCGAAGGGAATGACTCCGGGATCAAGTCTGGTCACTAAGGCTCCTAAAGCCAGCAGGTCGTGTCCTTCTCCTGAGGCTCCGGGGATTGATAACGCTGACATATTGTCTCCTTACTATAGAATTCTTTCTAAAGATTTTACCGCCGGTTCCGGGGGAGTGTCAACGTCCGAGACCGGGGCGCGCTTACCGCCGCGATCTGCTTCGGTATTCTCCCAGTATGGACTGAACTCTTCGGTACAAATCCCGGTCGAAGGTGGTTCCCAGAAGCGAATCGATGCCCCGTTCAGCGTCGGCGTACCACAACTGAGCCTGCTCCGGACTGACCTGATTGACCGTCAAGCCGTAACTGGTCATGGTTTTTACCGCGTCGGTTTCGAGACGGGCGACCGAGGCTTCGATTCCGTCGATGATCGCGCTGGACCGCCGGGTAAGCTCCGCCCTATACCGCTCAGGAACCGCCCGCCACGCCCGTTCATTGAGAAAAATCCCCGCCATCATAGGAGCGACGTTTATCGAAAGCATATTTTTCGCGGCTCCGAAGAGCTGAAGCGAGCCGGCGAACAGCGGAGGCATATACAACGCCTGAATCTGGTTGCTGTTCAGAGCGATCAGGGTGTCGTTGATGCCGACGGTCACCATCTGGTAGCCCATGCTCCGAAACGCGTGAGCCAGTTCAGGCGATTCAGGGCGGGTTCCCATTTTCAGGCGTTTCAAATCCGCGGGAACAAAGACCGGCGTCTTTGAAAAGATGTTCACCCAACCCATGTTAGCCCAAGAGAGGGTCTGGAAACCTTTCGCGTTTATCTTCGATTCTAACTCAGACTTGAGCGCGGTAAGAACGGTTTTTAATTCATCGCCGTTTCGGATGAGAAAGGGCGCGCTCAAGGTCATCACTTCAGGAGATATGAGGCTGATGCCGAAAGAAGTCAAAACCGCTCCCTGCATCTGGTTTATTTTGAGCTTCTGAAGCACGTCCTGCTCTTCGCCGGCGACTGCGTTGTGGTATATCCTGAGTTCTACTTCGCCGCCGCTTACTTCCGCCCATGCTTGGGCGATCCGGTTGAGCGCGTCTCCCCAGGGCGTATTCTCCGGGGCGATAGACGCAAGTTTTATCGTAACCTTCCGTTGAGCGAAGGCTCCGAAAGGATACATCGCGCCCAACAAGAGGACGCATCCGATGCATAGGCTTAGTTTCTTCATCTTTTCCATGCTAGTTCCTGTAACAGCGGGCTGACCGGAACCCTGATCATTCCGCGGAATTTCCCAGCCCCTACGGGCAAGGGTTTATTCAAAGCCGCCTTCCAAAATATTTTTAGAGGCGGACTTTTTCTATTAACGTCCCGACCGCTGTAGCGGTCACGACAAACGCTGTAGCCGTCGCCCCGGCGGGACATCCGGGAGAAAAAAATCCTAAGAAAAAAATATACCAAGAAAAAGTCCTTTCCCCGCGGGATATCGCGCAAAGGCGCGGGGACGTTTCGGCGTAATCGGTTTTCATACTTTAAAACCTAATAAACATAACATTATCAAAAACGGCATAAGCCGTCAATGAATAAACCTTGTTTTTTAAAAAATTTTCATTACCCAGAAAGAATTGAAAGAAAACCGCCCCGGATAGTCTGAGCTTGCCGATTCCAGTTAAGGACAGTATACTAAGCTAAGACAGGAGGCAGGAATGGTCTTCGATATACTTAACGTATTAGAACTTATAGCGTTTATAGGCGCGGTATCCGGGGTTGCGCTGAACGCAGGAGCCGAAAAAAACTCATGGAACGGTTTGGTCTGGGTATGTTTGCTCGGACTGTTGCAAGCCTCGGTTGTTGCGCTGATTCATCCTTTCGTGCGGTCTCTTGTCCTGCCTGTTGCGGAATATATTCCGGCAATGCCTCCGGAGCTACTGCGGAGCCTGAACGTTCTTATTATTGCAGGCTTTTCGGTTTTGTCTGCCCGGAACGCCCTGAGCCGGAATAAACCCGTCGAGTACGCCGCGTTGATGAGGCATACCATCGAAATCCGAGGGGATCAGATGATCGTCGGCAGTGAAGCCTTTACCTTCAGCAAAGAGAAAAACCTATACCGGTTTAGCTTTTACCACCGCTCCGCGTATGAGGACAACGTTTTTCTGCGTCACGTCAAAGCCCGGTATGCTATCCATCTGCGTCTTAACCGGTGCGCGAATGTCGCCTCATTTTCGCTCGCCGAACCCGCGCTCGCCGAAACCCTCAGGGAATTGCGCCTGATACCGGTAAAACATCCGTACATCCTGCTCAGAGGACGGGAAACGGTTATCCGAAAAGAGCCGTTCGCGTATACGGTTATCCTCAGAAAAGCCGACGCCCAACATCTGCCCCTGGACATCCTGACAAAAAACGCCCGAATCCTCGATGCCGGCCGATACCGGCATTACCAAAAACTCCGCAAAGCCGACCTAATAGCGTGGCTTGAACAGCTCAGAACGGAAACGCCGGCCCTGCCGGAACCGTAAAAAACCAGCACAGGCTCGGACCGCCTCAAGGATGCCGCATAGCCCTAATAGCATATCCTTTCGTTCTTCCGAAGAGAAGTCGCGCCGCAAGATGTCAACTTCATACAATTATAGTCGATAGCATCAGGTTCCGTAACCCTCATGGTACAGTTGCTGAACGATATATATATGACAATTCAGTAGCCTGCGGCGCTCCGACGGGCGGATACCGTATGTGCGCC
>JAIRPH010000215.1 GCA_031257135.1 Spirochaetaceae bacterium | reverse complement strand
CGGCGACGCCCCGACATAGCGCGCCTCAAACCAGGGATGCTCCGCAAGGAGCGCGATGTATTGCTGACCTACCATACCCGTCGCGCCGAGTATTCCAACCGGAATTTTTTTCATTTTTTCTCCTTTTCTTTTTTCATTTTTCTTTTTTCTAAAAAAAAATCTAAAAAATTTGTACGCTACTTGACCGTGAAAACGCGTTTACTGCCGTGCGCGCCTGCGACCGTCTGCGTGGCGGGATGTACTTCCAAATCCATTCCCTCAAGGGGTATCGCGCCGAGCAGTACCTCGCTTTCGCCCGGAAGAACCAAAGCGTCGCAATGGGTAAGCCGATCTTCCCAGCGAACCTGTACCGGACCTGCGAGTTTAGCGGCTGACCGCGCTCCCCCTGCAAGGGTAACATTCGTGTATTCCGAGACCATAAGCCCTAATTGCTGACAAATCTTATCGTTAATGACTAACGTAATCGAACCGGTGTCCACAAGGGCGCGAACGGTTATTCGCCGGACATCCTGTTCTTTCATATATCCTCGATCAACCGCAATTATATCCCCGGAATTAACCAGCGTAATCGTCGTATAGGTTAGACCCATGGGCGCCTCCTAATTTTCCGCCCGGATTCCCAAGTCTGCGAGCGCGGCTTTGAGCGTTTCACAGTTCCGCTTTGACAGCGGACCAAGGGGAAGCCGCACCGGACCTCCCGGCAAGCCCGCCCAGGTCATCGCGGTCTTGATGGGAACCGGGTTAGTTTCGATAAAAGCGGCTTTCATAAAGCCGGACAGCTCTCGGTGAAGCCTGCGACATTCGGCGAAGTCTCCGGCAAGTCCCGCGGTTGTCAGAGCCGCGACCTTCCGGGGAACAAGGTTGGATATGACTGACACCACGCCATCGCCCCCCAGAGCGAGCAGAGGCAGGGTAAGACTGTCGTCTCCTGAAAGGACGGCGAAGGGGCGTCCTTCGGCTTGGCGGGGGACGGCTATTTCCCGGATAACCGTCTCGATTTGGGCGATATCCCCGGATGCTTCTTTCACGCCGATAACCCCGGGCATCTGGGAAATGGTTTCAAGAAGAGCCGGCGGGATATTTCTGCCGGTTCGTCCTGCGATATTGTAGACGATTACCGGCAGTCCGGTTTCCGCCGCGGCTTCAAAGTGGCGCAGGAGTCCGCTGTCATTGGGCTTATTGTAATAGGGCGTTACGACTAAGGCGGCGTCCGCGCCGAGGTCTTTCGCTCGTTTGGTATAGCCGACCATGTGTCTTGTCGAGTTAGAGCCGGTCCCGATGATAAGGGGAACTCTGCCGTTGGTTTGGTCTACTGCGATTTTTATGAGTTTTTCCTCTTCGTCGTCGTCCAGTGTGGGAGTTTCTCCGGTGGTTCCCAGCGGTACGAGTCCGCCGACGCCTTCGGCGATCTGGAACTCCACCAGCCGTCTGAATCCCTCGTAGTCAACCGCCCCTGATTCCGTCATAGGGGTTATCAGCGCGGTGAACGCGCCTCTCAACTGTATCATACAGAGAGCCTAGCAAAAAAAACGCCCTTATGCAATAACGCCGCATAGCAGATAAATTTTGTTGCATGGACTACTTGACATTCTGATAAAGCCTCCGGTATCTTCAAAATGTTGAAAAAACCTACCCATGCAACGTGGGGAAGTAACGTCTATGGAAGATCGTAAGCCCGGGGGAGTATGCCGTTGGAGCAACCGTAAAATTTCCCTTTGGGGGAATTGCGAAAACCAAGCTACACCCTTTGGCAGTCTCACTGAAGTAGAAATCTTGAGGAGTAAGCCTCGAAAGAGACCCAAGCCTCAAGCCCCCGCCTTTAGGCGTGGGAAGTTGACAATTTCAAGGAGAATTCTTATGATAAACGTTGCGGAAGACACCCGTTCCGGTCCCCGTCCGTTGCCGATAATTCTGCTACTCGACGCAAGCGGGAGTATGAGTGGCTCCAAAATCGACTGCCGCCGCACAGGAACCGGATCACGCCGATGCTTGAAGACTATCTCAAAAAACTTTTTTCTCTCGATTGTACGCCGGCTGAAGCGAAACAGATGCTTCGGTTGCGTAGCCGGTTTACCGACATCGCCGACTTCGATCTGGTCAGCGGTGAAGCGTTGCCGACCGATATGGTGCGCTATCTCAATCGTACGGGCTGTTCTGTAACAGAAGAGGTTCATGACCGGCTCTACCGAATCAGCGATTATGTCGCTGTAGCGTTTCGGGTAATTAGCGAACAGCTCCGGGAACAGATCGTGCGGGAACACACGGTCATGCCGATCCATGCGGCGCGGGAACTTGATAAAACCAGTCTCATCTGGATCAGCCGTAAGCCGGGACGTAATATCCGGGAAAAACTCGGTGGTAAACCGGCGATCATGGCGGTCAAACGACGACATTCTATCGATACGCTGGAAAACCGATTGCTTAAAGCCTTTGTGAAACGCCTGTCCGGGTATCTCGAAAAACGCTCCGCCTTTATCGATGATGACCCGAAATGTACGGACTTACTCCGCCTGCTCAAGCGGTGGTTACGGGACGAAAGCCTCGATGAAATCGGTGATTGGCGTAACATCCCGCCGAACAATACGCTCCTTCACCATAAACAGTACCGTAAAATCTGGAACGCATGGGGATGGTTACGCCGCATCGACGAAAACCTCGCTGAGGATCAGCGCCGACTCGATAACGCCAGAGTGTCTGCGGTGTTCTGGAATATTCTCGTCCTGCTCGCGCAGTCGGAGGCGCACCGTATCGTGCAACAGCCGCTTGCGCTCGATTACGATGATCTCGTTGTCAAGCCTACGATAGCGGTACGAGGGTACGACAGTGTCAGAACTACTGCATGGACGGCGGAATCTAAAAACGGTTTGATCCGGTTCATCTTCCAAAGCCAGAAAAATCTTAATATTGCGGTACGAGCCGCCGAATGTCTCATAAACGGGAAGCCCTACCCATTTGACGCCGCAAAAAGCAATGCGCTGGAGCAATTAGCGGCGAATATTGCCAGAGATTTTTTCCCGGCAAGCACACCCGTACCGACAGCAGACGCTCCAGACACCGATGAATCTGATGCCGATGTTTCTGCGGTTGAACAGAGTGCGGAATACGTCGCCGTCGATTTGTATTCGGTTCGTCCGCAATACGTTACCGATACAGGACGGGTAAAGCGGATACCATTCAGGCTTATCCGGCAACAGTGGGGGGATTCCGGCGACTGTGATTGCGGACGCGCTGATGCGATTATGCTCGCCCATCCAGACGTACCGATTCAGACGTTCAGTATGCTCGACCTGTTTGATGAAACACGCAGTCAGAAAAGATTTGCTGTCGCGCCGCTTTTTATCGAGGCGTTGAGCAATCATATTCCCTTTCCGCGGAATGGTATGCACTATCTCGTTCCCGATTGGATCAATGATTTCGCGTTGGAATCGGTCAGAAAAATTATCCGCTATGCTTACAAAGATGCGTTTCCAATGCCGCGCAGTATCGCTGCCATCGGCGCATGGCAGGCGTCGGATAAATTCGCAATCCAAAGCGACGCGCTGGTATTGGTTATCGATACGTTGCCCGGACATATTGCCATTACGCCGCTTGTCGGTACATTCGACCCCGCTATTCTCAACGCCGTGCCGGAAACGCATGGGTTTAAATGGGATCGCCACCCTACGTTTACCCTGTCGAATACCGATTCTGAAGAAGTAATAAAAACAAACCTGACCAATGCCGGATGTCCCTTTGCGGAGGATCTGTTGCGGATTTTTGGATTTTCCGGTCTGGTGAACGGAGCAGGAAAGCTGTCTTTCGCCGACTGCGAACAGAAAGACGGCGCAGATCGCTGGTTTCATGTGCCGACGGATATTCGGAAAATCCTGCTGAATAAACAGCCGGCACTCGGGATGAAAGACATACAAAAGGAACTCAAAGCCCTAAAAATTGGCGACAAAGAACTGCCGGTCTTTTTATTGCCTCTTCAGAAGATATTCAAGCCGAGCGCGCTTCCACCGAATTGGCAATCCATCGCCATTGCTTCCCGTCTGCTTAACGGCGCTCATAGCGTCATCGAGTGGCAACAGCGCCTCGCCACTGCCGATGAGACGCTGTTCTTCTGGCGGGATCATCTGCCGGAACTGTCGATAGAAGCGCTTCGGGAAGGTAAACTCGACCGCTTCTACTTGGTCAAAGACGCGACAATGGCGCCGTTGAGAGGAAAGGAAACGGCGATTCATATCGGCGAAACATTTACCTTGCCGCCGGGCGCATCGTTTTATCGCTTTCCGTTGTTTCAAGGTGAAGGCAAAACCGCACTGCAATTTTCGGCGTACCTGCAATCGCCCGCGTTTCCGCTCATTCGTGAAACCGAATGTAAACTCCACATGACTTACGCCTATGGTGAAGATATGCCCTACAAATTGCGCTTCATACCCATCGACCAAAAGACAGCGGGCTTCAAGTCCGTGCCGGTTGTCTGGAAACCGCTGGATGCCGATGGTGTTCCGGTAGACCTGTCAGCCCCGCAATTTCCGGAGCGGGAAAATTGGAAACTGTTCAGTCGTTATCCGAAAAGAAACGGCAACGGTACGCATGATCTGTTCGATTGGTGCGTCGAGGCGTTGCAGACATTAGAGGATCTCAAAAACAGAAAAACCGGCTATTTCAAATGGGGAAAGACTGATAAAAACGGTAACTATTATTGCCACGTGCAGGTCCCGGGCGAGGCGACAGACGTTTTTTGCCACAGCAAATATTTCATTGAAACTCTCCCTTCATGTTACGAGAATATGCCCTGTTACTTGGAAATAAGATCGGAAATCGATGGGCGCCTACAAGGAAGAAATATTTCGTTTAGTCAGATCGTGCCGGAAAGCCTTATCGAACAGATAGAAAAACTAATTTCTAAAATCCGTTTTCCGGTTCTTACTATTTGGAAAGACCACAGTCTTTCGGAGCCGGAAGCGCCGCAGGATTTCCGCAATGCCGTCTTTAAAGCCCAGCAGACCATAATCACGCTACTTCAGCGGGATGACATTCCCGATTCGCTCAAACAGGAACTGTTTCATGTGCTGTGCTGTATGCACAAGGACGCGCCGCGGGATGTGCTTCTCGACCGTTTCAAAGCGGCGTTTGATGAACATGATGCGAAGGCATTACGGCGGGAGGCACAGCGTATCGGCTACGCCATCGGAGACGCAGGTTTGGAATGGCAAGCCGATTTGTTCAACAGAACCCTTGCGTTGCTGGATCACAACGCATATACGGCGGTTGCGTTTGAAATACTGGCTATCGCCCTCTGGCGTAGCGAGCGGCTTGTTTACGCGCTGGACATACACATCCTGCAAAGCATCGTCCCTCAACTGCAAAACTTACTCGCCAAAGACTGCAAAGATATTGAAAAAGGATCGGACAAACGGGTATTCAGAAGAACTACTTTGCGTTTGGAGTTGCTCCTCGCGCTACTGCGTACCCGTGCGTCCGGCGACGAAAACCTGAAACGCTTCTTCACGCCCAGAAAAGAGCCGAGCGTTAAGTTGATCGCCATGCTCAATACCTTAAACGAACTCGATTTATCATGGCTCAAGTCCCGCCTCATATTCCCCGACATACAGAAACCGGAAGGTTTCTCTCAAACCCCCGACCTCATTTACGCCCTCCGCCTCTACCTCACCGGCGACAGCGGCGCTCACCAAATCAGCATCAAAGTCCATGATGAAGAATGAAGAATCGCAGGGCAAGCCCTGCGGTATCTTTAACCTTCATGTTTTATTTTGATAAGGAAACAACTCAAGTTGTTTCCCTTCATGTATTTTCTGGTACTCATCTGGATTCCGTCCTTGGTTCTTGACTTATTGTTGTATTACCTGTTCATTCCCGTGTTCGCCTACTGTCCCCACATAATATCTTCTCGTCCAAAATTCTCCGCCCATAGCATCTTCCTTACTTCAGAATATGCTTCAAATATTTTCCTTATGATACATCAGCGTACTCACATTATGTTCTTTCCGGATGATCTCGTTCATCCTTCTAGTATACTCTTACTTTCAGCCGCGGCAAGCCGCAGGTGTTAAACCATATCGGCTACGCCTAATAAAGGTTTTATGAAATCCAACGAATAATCGAAACTTTGTTGAGCGCGCCTGCTTTGTGTCAAGGACTCTGTCCGAAGGCGTGCCTTCGGCAGAGTCTGCGGGACTATACGCCTAGCAACGCGCAGTAGGCGTCCAGCGCGGGATCGCCGGAATTGCCGGAAAGCGCCTTCTTGGTGAGAACCTTGCCGAGCTGAACTCCTTCTTGGTCGAAGCTGTTGAGGTTCCATACCAAGCCTTGAAACATGACCTTATTCTCAAAGTGGGCGAGGAGCGCGCCCAGAGCTTTGGGGGTGAGCCGTTTGCCGTAGATGAGGCTTGAAGGACGCCCCCCGAGGAACTCTTTGTTTCGGTTAGCGTCGGCTTTGCCCTTAGCAAACGCCACAATCTGCGCCGCGAGGTTCGCTTTGAGCTTGGTCTGGCTTGTCGAGGCGTCTACGGTAACGTCGTCTCCCCGCTGGCTCTCGGCGAAGCCGATGAACTGGAGCGGAACAACGTCCGTGCCTTGATGGAGAAGCTGATAAAACGAATGTTGTCCGTTGGTTCCCGGCTCTCCGAAGACCACGGGACCGGTGGAATAGGACACCGGCTGTCCGTTCCGGTTTACCCGTTTGCCGTTAGATTCCATGTCAAGCTGTTGGAGATGCGCCGGGAAGCGGGAAAGAGCTTGACTGTAGGGCAGGATAGCGGTATAAGGGTAGCCCAGCACATTCCGCTCCCACACGCCGATAAGCGCGTCCAGCAGAGCCGCGTTCTTTACTATCTTAGGTTCCAGAGCCTGCTTGTCCGCTTCGTGAGCGCCTGCCAGCAAGTCTTTGAACGTTTCAGGACCGAAAGCGAGGGAAAGGATAACGCCTCCGACGCCGGAAGTGGAAGAATAACGCCCTCCGATGAAATCGTCGATATAAAAAGAATCCAGATAAGCCGGATTATGAGCCAGCGGGCTGGTTTCACTCGTAACCGCTACGATATGCTTGCTCGGTTCAAGCCCCGCCTTAACCAGCTTGTCCTTGATGAAAAGCTCGTTCGCGAGGGTTTCCTGAGTGGTCCCGCTCTTGGAAACGAGGATGAATAGGGTTTCCCCTAACGGCGCGGACGCGGCGACCCGGGACGCGTCGTCAGGATCGACGTTGGAGATAAACTCCGCCCGGAGTTTACGCCTGCCTTCCGCCTCAGCCCAGTTTTCAAGGGCAAGATACAACGCGCGAGGTCCTAAATCAGAGCCGCCGATGCCTATCTGAACCGCCGTAGAAAAGGGCTTGCCTCCGGTTCCCCGCAGTTTGCCGCTATGCACGTCTCCGGCAAATCCTGCAAACCGCTCCAGCTCTTGCCGGTAAAACGCTCCCAGGTCCTTTCCGTCATGGATTACCGGTTTTCCCAATTGCCCCCGCAACAGGTGATGCAAGACCTTCCGGTTTTCTCCGGGGTTCATGGTTTCCCCGTTGAGGATGGACTTATATTTTTCAATAAGCTCCTGTTCATCGGCTAGAGCCTGAAGAGCCGCCAGTATTGGATCATCCACCGGCTTTGTCGCCCACGCGTACGTCAGCCCTTCGGACATCTGGACCGCGCTGTTTTTCACCCGCTCCGCTGTGAGGAGAGAAGCGAAATCAAAGGCTTTTGCCTTTGACCCTAAAGCCCGCAAGGTCTTATAGGCCTCGGTTTTATCTAAGTCAAGATAGTTCACATAACCCCCTAATATTAATCTCCTGTTTCCGGTTATAGTTCCAGTTCAGGGATTTGTTCTTTTATATGGTTCAGAAAATCCTTTCCGCTTACGCCTTCCCGGAGGCACACAAACACCGTATTATCTCTGCCTGCAATGGTTCCCAGCACTTCCTTTAGGCGCATATCGTCCAGCGCGAGAGCCACTGAATCGGTATGTCCTGAATAGGTTTTGATTACGACCATGTTGCCGGACCATTCGATAGACACATAGCCTCGGAGAAAATCATAAATCCGATCTGATTCCTGAGTTTCAGTATCTGGGAGAGTATAGGCGTATCCGTTTTGCCCGTCGGAGATTTTACCGACTTTGAGGAATTTTAAGTCCCGCGAGAGGGTTGCCTGAGTAACGGCGAAGCCTTCTTCCTGCAACCGCCCCAACAGCGCGTCTTGGGACTCTATGCGGTAAGTTTTTATCAATTTTCGGACAGCTTCCAAACGAGCTAATCGTTCTTTCACGGACTGAGGATACCCTGATTCAGGCTTTTTTTCAAGGGCGTCTCAGAGCCGCGGCGATATGCTGGGCAAGCGCGGCCGGGTCGCCGGCTTCCGCGGGAATCGTGATATGAGCCAACGCCTTGTACGCCGCTCCCCGCCGCTGATGCAGGCGTTCATGGGTTTCCCGGGGGTTCGGCGTATCGAGGAACGGCGGCAGAGGTCCCGCGGCGAGAATCCGGTTCCAGGCGGTTTCCGGGGAAACCTCAAGGTATACGATGCGGATTGTTTCAGCCTTTTTCAGCAGATTCAGCGCGGTTTCGTTATCGACGATCCCTCCGCCGGCCGCGACGATGCGCTCCTGAATATCCGCAAGCAGATATTCCAACGCCTGCGCTTCAGCGCGCCTGAACCGTTCCGGACATTCTTTATACAAAGCCCGAGGAGTTTTCCCGGTTTGCTGTTCAACCAGTTCGTCCAGATCGGTAAAATTCACTCCCGACAACCACGCAAGCTCCCGGCCTACGCTTGTTTTTCCCGCGTGTTTCGGACCGGTAAGGAGTATACTGTCCATATCTTATATTTTATCTGAATACGCGGTATAATACTAGATATGTCAGGATTATGGGTGCTATTACTGCTGATTCTCATTGCCGCTCTGCCGGTTTTGCCGGTATATGTGTGGCTTCGGTCTCAAGATATATCTACGCTGTGGTTTGTATTATCTCTCGTAACCGGCGCGGTTTCCCTCCTGATCGCCGGACTGTTGCAGACCTTCTTTTTTTATATAGCCGCGAATTACCGGCAGGTATTAGAGGAAGCCGTAACCGGAATCCAGTTTTTTACGATTTTTATCCAGATTGCCTTAACCGAAGAAGCCGGACGTCTGCTGGCGTTAGGGCTGTTTTTCCGGTTGGGCCGTTCTCTGCGGAACCGTTCCGATCTGGATGAGTCTCAGCTTATATCCTTCGGCGCGGCTACGGGGTTAATCGCGGGGCTGGGCTTCGGCATCATCGAAACCGCGTCGTATGGAGCCGGCAACGTCGCGGTCGCTCTGCTTCGGGCGTTTACGGCTACTCCGTTACACGGCGCCTGCGGCGCGAGAGTAGGCATAGGAGCGATCATGTTCAAGTATATGCCGATACGAAGCGCAGGCAGATTCCTTTCCGCGGTCGCCATCCACGGTATGTATAACCTTATGGTTATCAGTCCCGGAATTCCCCGAATCTTCTCTGTCCTCATAGCCGTATTGTCCTTAGTTTCTTCGATTCAAGTTATCAGGAAGCCTTAGCCGCCGCTGTCCCAGCTTTCCAGCCGTTTTCCCAGAATACAAGACATGAGTCCGGTGACCAGCGTTTTCGCTTGCAGAAGCGAGGCTCCGTCAAGGGTATATCGGTTCAGGAGGGCTGGGTTCATATCGCCGGCCGCGGTAAGCCACCGCCGCGCGCCGAGGCATATAGGGATCAGCGGCGCAGGCGTTCCGGCGCAGGCGGGACACCGCAAGGTTCCTTCTTGGCTGTTGAATAATAATACTCCGGATTCGCCGGCGCAGGCGGGACATCGCAGAATATCCTGTCTAAGCCCTAATACGTCAATCCAGTTCCATAAAAAATGCACCAGAATTCTGACGCAATATGCCGGGTCCGCGTAGTCTAAGGCGTCTAAGGCTTGCCCGGCGAGCCTCATCGCTTCGGTCCAACTGCCTCCGCCGGCGTGGGAGGCGAGCATGGTTTCGATTAGGGAGCTTGCGGTATTCGCCCGCTCGTACCGTTCCCGGATGCCCGGACGCCAGCTTTGTACGTCGAAATCCGTCACTTTTCCGGCGTCCCGAACCGGGTCTCGGTAGAGCCAGAGGGTTCCTTGATGATAGGGCGCGATATACGCCCGGAGCCTGCTTTTCGGTCCGCCGAAGACCGTGGCTTTGAGGATGCCTTCTTCGGCGGTTAAGAACCACGCTTCCCGATTCGATTCCCCTGAGGGGCGCACTCTGAGGACTAACGCTGAATAGGTGAAGCTCCGGGGCATAGCTATTCCACTTTGAAGCGGGAAACTTCTCGGACGAGCGTATTGATGGTATCCCGATTTTCGCCGCAGAGTTCGCTGACTCGGCTCACGGAAGCGTTGATCTGATCAGCCCCGGAAGACATTTCGTTCATGCTGTTGGTAATTTCTATTGTGACCTTTTCGAGATTGCGGCTTTCGAGGATTATTTCTTGGCTTCCGTGCAACATTTCCTCTGAGCCATTTTTCACTCGGCTGGTTAAGTCGTTCAGGCTGTCGATAGCCTCCAAAATCTGTTTGCTTCCGTGACCCTGTTCTTCCATAGAACTGCGGATATTTGACTCCTGTTTTGACACTGTTCTCACGCTGTTATCAATAGCCTCAAATTTGTTTAATACATTATCGGTAGAGTCCGTTATTTTGTCGATGGAAATCTTGATTTTCTTCAGTACCGCGCTGATTGTTTTAGACTGTTCACTGCTGGAAACAGCCAGTTTGCGGATTTCTCCGGCGACTACCGCGAAGCCTTTTCCCGCTTCTCCTGCGTGGGCGGCTTCGATAGCGGCGTTCATGGAAAGGAGGTTTGTCTGGCTTGCGATATTTTCCATTACTTTATTGATTTCCAGCAAGCCTTCGGAGTCTTTGGCTATTTCCTGAATATCTTCAGAAACTTCCAGCAAGCCTTTTTTGCCCGCTTCCGAGGCTTCTATCAGTTCTTCTACGTTTTCCGCGTTTCTGACGAGGGTCTGAGTTACGGACTGGATATTCGCAATCATCTCCTCGATGGAGGACGACGATTGCGCGACGCTTTCGGTTTGCTGGGCTACGTGACTGTTGAGCTTGTTGATATTGCTGGTTATCTGTTTCATAGTGGCGTTAGTTTCGGTAACGCCTGCGCTCTGATTGATGACTTGGCTCTTGATACTGCGGATATTCAGGGTAATTTGGTTAATCGACGCCGCGCTTTCGGTCATGTTCGACGCCAGAGAGCCGCCGATTTCAAAGAGAGCCGTACTCTGGCGTTTGATGGATATCACCAGATTCCGAATTTTTTCGAGGGTGAGGTTAAAATAGTGCGCCAAATCGCCGATTTCGTCTTTAGTGCGAGCGGAAAGGGTCTTCGTGAGGTCTCCTTCGCCCTGAGAAATATCTTTCAAGGTCTCCGCAAGGCACACAATCGGCTTGGTTATCCGGGACATGGTTAGAAAGATAATAACCGCCATGACAATCAGCGCGGTTCCCGCCATGATAACCGTAAACCCCGTGAGACTGCGGACGTCTTTGAGAATCCGGCTGTTCGGCGTGCCTACTCCGACAGCCCACGGGGAATGAGCGGTAAGACCGATAGTAAAGGGCGCGACCGTAATAGTCAGTTCTGTGTTGAGGACGCTGGAATGTTCTTCAACGGTTAAGAGTCTGCCGTTCTTGACTGCCGACGCGACGGCGTCCATGTGTTTGGCGAAGAGCATCCGGTCGCCGTCTCGGATGTTTTTGCCTACCTGTTCAGGATGGTAACTGCCGATGATATCGCCGTTATTGGTATACACCGCCATATATCGAATATCGGAGTTGGACATGACGGTGTTCTTGATGACCTCTTCCAGCGCGAAGATGTCGATAACCACGCCCACGACGCCGATAGGCTCATGAGTCCGATAGTTGAGAACCGGAGAAGTAAAGACGATAACAAGGGCGTCTTTGCCGTTGATGACCTGCGGAAACGGACCGCTGACCGTCTGATTAGCCGAGAGATTTTTGACCGCCTCCGCGTAGCCCTGATAGAAGGTATGAACTGTTTTTCCGGTATACTGATGATAAAAGGGAGCGAATTGTCCATTTGGAGCCGCGCCTTCGTCGCCGATATAATCCGCGTCGTCGTCAAGGATATTCGGCTTCCAAACCGAGAAAATGCCGACCATATTAGGTTCCGAGTTGAGAACCGCTTCGATATTGCCTCGAAAACGGGGTCTCCGCAGTTCGCGGTCAACCATTTCATATTCCGAGAAGATTCCCGCAAGGGTTTTAATAACCCGCATATAGCCGTTATACCGGTCTTGGATAATTGCGCTTTGATATTTCGCGAGAAACGCCTGTTTTTCTCTGCTCGTTTCCATTTGCGCTTTCGCGGCGTGGGTCAGCATGATAGCCGAAAGAGCAAATATGACGGCAATCTGAATAGTAATGACCAGCAAGCTCATTTTGAATTTTATTTTCATACCCTAACATCTCCTCGTTTATCCGTAATAATGATACTAGAGATATTTTGGAGGGCTTCTAGCATTTTGTATTACCTTTTTGTATTGAAGCCGTATTTGCTTATAGCCGGATTCTGAGCGTATTTGTTCCGCCGCCGCGTATACCGAAGCCGTATCCGCTGAAAGATTCTTTCCGCCCCGAAATTTTTTTTTAAAAAAAAGCGTATCCTTTGTTGAAAAAACAAGCCGGCCGGTATATAGTTACTCCTAATGGGTAGAAAGTATATCCTAGCAAAAACGAATCGCTTACTGACGCCATATAACGTCCATGCCGTTAGGATGAGGGCAGACTCCGCCCTTGACGCCCTGCGCCCTGCGCCCTGCGCCCTGCGCCCTGC
>JAIRPH010000191.1 GCA_031257135.1 Spirochaetaceae bacterium | reverse complement strand
ATATTGGATGCGGTATGGGACGATGGGCGTATAATTTAAAACAAGTTTTTTCGCTGTATCACGGCATTGATTTTTCGGAAGAATTCGTTAAAACGGCATCTTCCGCGTTTGCCGGCGAGAAAAACATCAAGTTTTTCCCAATGTCCGCCGTAGACCTTGATACATCAAAGCTGTTAAAAAAATACGATCTTATTATCATCAACGGCGTTACTATGTATATTAACGATGATAATATCGAGCGTCTTTTTCGGTATTGCGGCGAATTGACCGGCGAATCGTCCGGGATATATTTTCAAGAGTCGGTAAGTATTCTGCGGCACCGGCTTACGCTCAAGGATTTTTATTCGGAAGACCTTAAAACGCGCTACAGCGCGATTTATAGAACAAGTCAGGAATATGAACATTTTTTTATGGAATATTTATCTGATTTTGAATTCAGAAAAGATGAAACCGGGCTGTTGCTTGATAAAGATACCGGCGCGAGAGAAGAAACAAACGCGCGCTACTGGTTTTTGAGGAGAAAGAAAATTAAATGATTGCGAATAAAACAGTGGTTTACACTTCGGGTACTTTTGATATGCTCCATATCAATCACTTGAAGATGCTGGAATACGCTCGTTCTCTGGCGGATGTTTTAATCGTCGGCGTAAATACCGATGAGCTTGTCGCCTCCTATAAATCCGATCCCATTATACCTTTTGAGGAACGTATAGCCTTAGTTAAAGCGTTAAAATACCCGGATATAGTCATACCCCAGAATTCTCTCGACCATCGGGAAAAAGTAGAAAAACTGCACTTTGATATATTCGTAGTAGGCGACGATTGGGCGGGCAAATTCGATTATCTGAAAGAGCAGGAAGTGTCTGTGGTATATTTTCCGTACGGCGCAGGCATAACATCAACAAACGTGAAAGAACGGATATATAAGAATTATGAAAAGATAAAGAAAAAAGCGGATTCGCATTTTCCAGCGGATTTAAATATTAATGGTTGATGGCTACTTCTTTATTTCATCAGAGTTACGGTACTATTGATCGGGGTTGACTGCTTCGGCGGACTCAAAGGGCATGGCAAGGAACACCCACGATGTCTCCTCGTCATGCCAATTCTATATCTTTTCCCCAGAATTAGTAGTAGCCTTCAAGAGATTCAAATTCTGTTTAGGCAGGAGAATCGGCCGCTTCCTCTGCTGGTCTAAGGTTCATTATCCGGCGCGGGATATGAGTAACGCCAGAATTTTTCCGCCCGCGATTCCGCCGAGGAACATACCGAAAAGCCCCACCAGCCCTCCCCAGCCGTGGGGTACCGGCACCGGCAGACGCAAGAGGGTAAATGCAATGCCGATCACAATGCCCGCTCCCAGGCACAGCAATAAATGTGTCACCTCCGCCTCCTTCAAAACGGTATTGATTGCATCGTTCTTCCCGATTCCCGTACCGCTTCCATGACGGTCAGCACGGTTCGTATTTCTTCCGGTTTCACCAGAAGTTCTTCCTTGCCCTGCATAGCGTTAATGAAGTTGACAAAATAATCCCGTGCGGCGGTTGAGACGTGCGGCAAGCCTTCCGTAAGCAAAAGCCCTTCTTCCGGTTCGCCGAATGAGCGGGTCGGGCCGGTGTAGCGTCCTGCCTGATTTCTGACATCGGTCAACAGTTTTGCTGTGCGGACGATCTTTCCTTCCGGTTCAAATTTATCGACGTACATGGAGCCTTTGTTGCCGCACATATACCAGTGCCGGGGAAACCAGCCCGGTTTATCGGAAAGCATATAGGTTCCCAGCTCAATTTCCGCCGTAATGTTGTTTTCAAAGCGCATGATGATCTTGTAAAAGTCGTCTACCTCAACGTTGATCACACTGCGGATATCGGCGTACAGAGATTTGAGGGGACAGCCCGCCAGGTACAGGATTTGGTCGATAAGGTGAACGCCCCAATCAAGCAACATCCCTCCGCCTTCTGAGACATGGATATGCCAATCGTGCATATTACCATTATACCCGTACAACATACTTTTGATAAGGTACACCTCGCCGAGGAGCTTCCGATCATACGCGGTTTTTATGGTTTGGAAATCCGCGTCAAAACGGCGTTGCTGGTGCGCCGTTAAGACCACCTTGTTGGCGTTCGCGGCGCGTAGCATTTCGTCAAAGTCCGCGACAGACATTGCCGCGGGCTTCTCGCAGATAATGTGTTTTCCCGCGTGAGCCGCCTTGATAACCTGCTCTTTGTGAGCCTTATTGGGCGTAGCGATAATAACCCCGTTCAAGGTTTTGTCGGCAAGCAGGGAGTCAATATCGTGATAACGCTTTATCTTCGCGTCAAGCCCGTCAAGCCTGCCCGGGTCAGTGTCGCAAACGGCGGCGCACTCAAGTTCTTCAAAGCTGTTCAGCATCGCAACATGACGGCTTCCCATAAAGCCGTGTCCGACTACAGCGAATTTCATTTTCAAGGTTGCGCCTCCTAAAACGTTACCGTCGTGTTTGTCGCGGCGGCTTTGTAAATTGCATCCAAAATTTCCGTTACCCGCAGGGCTTCTTCGGGCTTTACCACCGGATCGGTATTCTCGCGGACAGACTTCAGCCACAGCCGAGCTTCCACGACTCCCGGAGGCTCATTGACGCCCTCAAAATAATCTACCAACGCCTCGCCGGACAGGGTTTCGTGAGCCATCTTGCCGTGACGGACATGGTTGAACCACAATTCGGATTGCGCGTAAGAGCCGCCGTGTTTTATCTCCGCTCCTTCAAGGGTGCCGCAGAGCGTGGCGGATGCCTCGCGGGCGTCCATGATATTCAACGCCCAGGATGCCCGCAGGTTAATGAGCGCGCCGTTCTTCATTTTGATAAAGCCCATTGCGGAATCTTCAACCTCGAAGGTGTCCGTGTCCCAAGGTCCGTAGGTATTGCCCTGGGCGGCTTCGGGAAGGCGTCCTAATTTGTAGAACACCTGCCCGCTCACGCTGTCAACATCGTAGTTGCTCATGCACCACAGGGTTATATCCAGCGCGTGGGTTCCAATATCAATCAAGGGTCCGCCGCCCTGCTTAGACTTGTCCGGGAACACGCCCCAAGTGGGAACAGCTTTTCTGCGGATGGCGTTTGCTTCGGCGTAATAAATATCGCCCAGCTCCCCGGCGTCGCAGGCTTTTTTAAGCACCTGCACGTCATACCGGAAACGGTTCTGGTAGGCGACGGTAAACCGTTTTCCTGACTTTTTCCATGCTTCTACCATTTTTCGGGCGTCTTCGGTAGCGGCGGCCATTGGTTTTTCGCAGAGTACGTGCTTCCCTGCGCTAAAAGCGTCCAATGTTATCTGCGCGTGGGACACGTTAGGCGTACAGACGTACACGATGTCTAGGGACTTGTCCTCCAGCAGTCTGCGGTAGTCCGTGCAGATCGTCGCTTTTTCCAGCCCGTGCTTTTTCGCGGTAAGTCTTGCCTTATCTTCTGACAGATCGCAGAGCGCAACTACTTCTGCTTTGTCCGCCATTTTTGCGAGCGACGGAAGATGTTTATTGTTACATATCCCGCCGGCGCCGATAAAACCTACTCTCAACTTTTCCATGGTAATCTCCTCTATTATTTTTATGGCAACGCCAGAAATTGCAGACTTACGGGATTTTTGAGTTTGATCTCATATCCCGTTTGACGGGGGAGACCGGTACGATCATCTACGACGAATTGTACGATATTGCCGGTACGCTGATTCGCCACATAGAGCGCGTTGCCGGGTATGTCAAAATTCATTGCCCGCGGAATCTCGCCGCCTGACGGAACAATACCCGCACGGGTCATGTTCCCCCGGTCATTCAGCGTGAAAACAGCAACGCTGTTATGCCCCCGGTTTGAAACGTATAAAAACTGTCCCGATTTATGGATGCGAATATCTGCGGTCTGATTGCGGTCGAAGGTATCGCCGGTATTTGACGGCGCGTAATGTTCAGGGACTGTAACTGCGCTGTCCATGTGTTCCAGCTTTCCTGTTTCGCGTTCAAAGCGATAGGCGTGTACCGTGTTGTTTTGTTCGCTGTTGCAGTACAGTACCGGCAAAACCGGATGAAACACAAGGTGCCGGGGGGCGGAGCCTTTTTGCGTTCGCTGTTCCCATGCTTCCTCAAGCCTGCCCCGATCATAGTCAATACGATATACGCGAATCAGATCGCTCCCCTTATCGGCGGTAAAAAGAAATTGTTCCGCATTATCCAAAAAGACCGAATGTGGGTGCGCCGTCCATTGAAAAAAGTCAAGAACGCTGTTTCCTTCGAGGACTTTGAGTTCGCAACATTCCTTCAGGCTTCCATCTTCGCTCAGAGGAAACACGGCGATACTGCCTTCATCGAACATTCTTTTTGCGATATAGGTTCCTCGCTCTGTGCGGACGCCTTGTGTTGTCGCTTCTTCATGGTTGCCGTGGTTGCTCACAAAGGCGTATCGTCTGTTGCGGTCAACCGTGATATAACACGGATACGCGCCGGCGGAGGAAACTTCGTTGATGAAAGAAAGTTTTCCTGTCCGGCGGTCGATGCGGTACGCGCAGACGCCTCCGCCATTGCCATACACGCCGCCAAAATCTTTTCTTTCATCGGCGGCGTACAGAAAACGCCCGTCGGCGGAAATACTTATACAGCCCGCGTTGACCTGCGGCGTTGCCTGATCGCGTAATTCCATCGCGCCGTTTTCCGCGATGGTATACACTTTCACCCCGCCATCGCCTTCACCCGGATTAGTGACGCCCTGAATATCCGCGCCCCATGCGCCGACGTATGCGATTTGTTTTACGCTCATATCATTATTCCCCAAGCAGACGCTTCAGCATTTCCTGATGTTTCCGCACCTGATCAACTTCGTTCGCAAGGTCTTCCACCCCGCGATCCTGAAAACGGCGTTGCCCCTCATATTCGGAATTGATGTAGCCCTCGTAGCCGGTTTTTTTCAGGAATTGGATAGGTCCTTCGTAATCCATCGATATATCCTGGTAACAGCCCGGTTTTCCGGGTATTTCGGACATATTGTAGAATTTGCCGTGGATGCTCACGATGTAGGGCATGAGGTTCCGCAAGTCTTCCGCCTTAGTACGCGAAAGCAGTAACGCCTGACCCATTACCTCAAAGTCGATGTCTGTGTAACCCGGAACGTTTTCGCGGATCAGATTCTGCATCTTCCTGAAAGCCGGAACGAGATCGGACGGCGCGTCGTTATGCTTGAGATACCGGTGGAACAAGGACTCGACGTTTCCTGCGGTGTAGAGCGAAAGGTCTATCTCGTTCAGCTCATTACTTTTGCCCATATAGTTGTCCATGCACAACTGCGTTACCAGATCACAGCTTTGCTGTTTCGCTCCCTGCCTGACGTACCACGCGAGGGCAACTTCCGACGGACGGAACGCAAAGATGCCCCAATCGGGAACGATGCCGAAGTTTTTCGCGCCGGTTTTCGCGCAGTATTCCACGATTTCGTTCACATACTGTCCATTAAGGGGAATCGGCGCGTGAATCTCTTTACCGATCTTTATGCCGCACTCTTCCGCAACGGGAAGAGCTTCAATCATAACCTCAACGGGAGTAGTCGCCAGGGTACGCACATTTTTGAAACCCATTTTTTTTGCCAGTCTGATGTCGCTTTCCAGACGCTTCGCGCACTCGTGGCGGCTCATCACGTGGTCCCGGAATTGCAGGACATCGCAGAACACATCCATGGTGACCGGCGTGGTGTGATACTTTTCCATCCAGCCGAACCAGCGGTCAAAAAATTCCGCCGGAGGATTCGGATACCCCCGCAGGGACATTTCATCAAGGATTTCAATGCCCTCCGCGCCGTACAGGTTTGTTCCCACTTCCCTGATCTGTCCCTCAAGGTCGAGTTCCTTGAAAAACTGCGCCTGCTGATAACTGTACAGCGATACGCCTCTTTTTATTTTGCCCACATTGTCACTCCTTTTCCCGCAGGATAAGCTCGTATTTCACGACGTTTCTTGTTTTGTCAGAACCCGCGCCGGTTCCCGGTTCAGGCGGATTTTTCACCCATTCTTCATCGGTGGGAAGGTAGCCGTAAGCCGCGAGGATGGACTGCTGGAATTCCATGATGTGTTTACCCGGCGCGAGTCCTCCTTCTTTTTTTACATGGATGACGCCCTCGTCGTCATAGTCCCAGTGTTCCCAGACAGCGGTTTTAATTTCCTCAAAACTGCGCGGCGGCTTTCCGTTGATCTCGAAGGTTTGCGCGTCCCGCTTGTACTGTAGCCCGTCAACGTTGATGTAGTACCCGTTGTGCAAGGAAAGGTACACCCCGCGATAATTCGCGTTCCGGGCGGCGAATTTAAAGCCGGTTATTTTGCCGCTTGCATCCGTCTCGTTTTCGAGACTGTCTTTTCTGATTAAGAAGTTATCAAACATTCTTTCCTCCTTCTGTTATACAGCTTTTTTCTGCGCGCTTGCGCTTCGCTGATATTTATCAAACGCGATAGCCAGTATCAAAATGCTTCCCTTGACGATGTACTGGATGTACTGGTTCAAACCGCCAAGTTGCATACCGTTTTCGATAATAGCCAGCGTGAAGATACCGACAACGAGTCCCCACATTTTTCCTTCTCCTGAGTTAAAAGAAATACCCCCCAGTATTGCCGCGGTCATGCCGGTAAACTCAATGCCCGGGCCGTAGGTAGCGTTAGTGGTGCTGAGTTTTGAAATATAGATAAAGCTGGCGATGGCGACAAAAACGCCGGAAATTACAAACGTAGAGATTCTCATCAACGCGATATTGACGCCTGCAAGCCGAGTCGCTTCCTCGTTGCCGCCCATAGCTTTTACGAATCTGCCGTAGTAGGTGAAATTGTACACCACGCTCGCCAAAGCTACCGCCAGAATTGCGATATATACGTCAATCGGAATTCCCAAGAACGCGCCTCTGGTGATAACTCGAAACGAATCGGGGAAATTGTTGTACGAAAGACCTTTGGAGATAATATTCGCTATTCCCCTGAAGATAGTCATAGTGGCTATGGTAACAATCAACGGTTCAATCTTGAAAAGCACCGCTATTCCGCCGTTGATAAAGCCCAAAAACATGGCGAACAGCAACGCGATAATAACTGCGGTCGCTACGGGAACCTGTTCCAGCGTCATCAGCCTCGCGGTTAAAACGCCGACGGCGGCCACCTGATAGCCCACGGACAGGTCGAGCGCGCCGCTCATCATAACAAAAGAAATGCCTACCGCGGTCACCACGATATAGGTGTTCTGGACAATCAGATTTTTGATATTCATCCATGAACAAAAAGACGGATTCGCGATGCTGAAAACGATAAACAAACCTGCGAAGATAAAAACCATCGCGTAGTTTCTGAAAATTTTTTGAACAAACGTCATAATAGTTGCTCTGTCCATGTTATACCTCCATTTCCTTTTGCCCGTGCGCGAAAGAGCCGCTTCCGCCAGACGCTATATCCAGTATTTTTGCCTGAGTCGCTTCTTCTTTGGAAAGCTCGCCGGCGATTTTCCCTTTGTACAGCACGAGGATTCTATCGCTTAACCCTAACAGCTCTTCCATTTCTGAAGACACCAGAATGATCCCGTTGCCTTCTTCGGCGAGGCTGACAATCAGCTTATATATCTCCTGTTTCGCGCCTACATCAATGCCCCGGGTCGGCTCGTCAAAAATAATGACATGGCAGTTTGCGGACAGCGTTTTGGCGATAACTACTTTCTGCTGATTCCCGCCGCTTAAATTGCCTACCATCTGCTCCATGCTTGGGGTTTTTGTTTTTAAGCGGCGGATATATTCCTCGGTGATTGCCTTTTCTTTTTTGCCGCTCACAAAGCACAGTTTCGATATGTTCCGTATGCTGGAGAGGGTTGTATTGACTCGTATGCTTCTGGTTAAAAGACAGCCGTGGCGTTTCCGGTCTTCCGGGATCATGCCGATGCCTGACTTAATGCCTCCGGCAGGCGATTTTATCTTGACCTGCTGGCCGTCTACAAACACTTTTCCTGACTGTATCTTGTCCGCGCCGTAAATAAGCCGCACCAGTTCTGTCCTTCCCGCGCCTACAAGACCGCCCAAGCCGAGTATCTCTCCCCTATGGACTTCCAGAGAAATATCTTCGTCTCCATTGCCGCATAATCCGTCAACCCTGAGCAGTACCTCATCGCGGCGCGGCTGTTTAGCCGGAAATACTTCTTTCAATTCGCGCCCAACCATGCAGTTTACCAGCTCTTTACGGGTGGTTTTGGCGGTTTCCATGGTAGCGACGTATTTTCCGTCCCGCATAATCGTAACCTTGTCCGAGATTGCAAAGAGTTCTTCCATGCGGTGGCTGATATAGATAATACTGACGCCCTGCTGTTTGAGCCGCCGGATAACCTGAAACATTTTTTCAACTTCGGCGACGGAAAGCGGAGCGGACGGCTCATCCATAATGAGCAGTTTTGCTTTTCTGAATATAGCCCGGGATATTTCCACAATCTGCTGTTTTGACGACGGCAGTTCATAGACCGCCGCGGCGGGATCAATATCAATTTCAAAAAGTTCAAACGCCGATTTCGCCACTTCGCGCATATGTTTTTTGTTTACAAAATGTCCGTACCGTTCGCCGAAGCAGATATTTTCGGCAACGGTTAAACATCCGACGAGATTGAATTCCTGATAGATTACTTCCACGCCGTATTCTTTGGCTTTTTGCGGAGTCATTCCGGTGTGGACAATGCCGTCGGCGAATTCCAGCGTTCCCGAATCGGGCGTTATCGCTCCGGCGATTATCTTGATAAGCGTGGATTTGCCCGCGCCGTTTTCTCCCAGCAGAGCGTGGACTTCGCCTTCATAAAAATCTATTGACAGATCATCAAGCGCCCTAACGCCGGGATACTGTTTTACCAGATTTTTTATCGACACTATTTTTGAGAGCATCCTTATCCTCCCGTCTTATCTGGCAAAAAATTTTTCCGTGGCGGGAAGCTGAGGACAATCGGTGTAATAAACCGTGCGTATGCTGTTTCCGTCTTCGGCAACGGTCATATAGCTGATAGGCTCCATCGTGTACGCAGGCAGATGTTCGCCGGCGACCATTTTTTTCGCGTAATTTTGTAGCGTTCCGATGAGGTCTCCCGCGCCCATAACCCCGCGCAAGATACTGGCGTCAGTATAACTGCGTAAAATCAAATCTCTGTTGGTGTTCGTCAAGTCGGAACAGAACACAGCCAGTTTGTTCAGATCAGTTGCTATCCTGCCTTCATCCCGGAGTTCCCGCACTTTGGTTTCAACCGCCGCGCCGGTGTCCCCGTAGCTTATGACCGCGGCAAGATTGTTATATCCCATAGTCAGGGCGTTTTCCACGGCTTTCTGGGCTTCGGTGGAGTCAAAGCCCGCGCTGTTGCGGTTTGAATACTCAATGAGTTTTATTTTCGGGTTGTAATAGGGATTGAGAATCGCCCGGCCGTTTTTGTCCAGCAGGAGTCCGCCGGAGGGTTCGTTAACCGGAATTTCGGTTCCGTTGCTGTCCAGATACGCAACCGCAGGACCCTCTTTCTTTATATAATACACGGCGGCGGTATCGCATTTTCTCAGGAATTTTTCCCCTGCCAGACGCATCCCCAAACACCGCTTGATGGCGCTTTCATTAATAGTAGCTTCCACGATCAACACGGTTACTTCATCCTGTCCCGCGGCGGGGTACGTCTTGTCAACCCATTCGGACAGCAGGGCGGACATCATCACGCCCATTTGAAACTCGTCGCTTCCCACATACACGTCCGCGCCGCCGTCGCCGGGGTAGGTATTGCTGGTCAATGTTTTGACGCCGGCTTGCCGCGCCGTCTGAAGTACGTCAAAATACGTCGTTCCATCGCCTGCGGGAAAAACATACAGGATGGTATTGCCGCTGGTTATGGCATTCTGAATCTGGTTCATCTGATTCGTTACGTCATTGCCCGCGTCAAAAACCTGAACCGCCGCGCCGGCTTCCTCGAAGGCTTTTCTCACCGCCGCGCCGACCATGGTGCCGATATAGTAATCCGAAGCGTCCGCAAGGGAGAGGGCGGCTTTTATCTGCCCGGTCTTTTCAGTCTTACGGCACGCCCCAATCAGCGTAAGCGCGAGAACAAACGCCGTAAAGACCAATAAAAATCTGATCTGTTTCATATTTTTTATTATCAGCGGGAAGTATTTATTGCGTAAAGCGAAAGTTTTTTGCCTTAACGTAAACTAAAAGTTGCGATATGTTCATTAAAAAACCTCGAATTTTTGTCAGATGCCGCCACGCCTCGCCGCGGATCGCATCCGCCGTGAGGCGTGGCGGTTACATAAAAATGTAGCCTATAATAAAGTTGAAAAGCTGATCCTCAGCGCCCTGTATCACCGGTTCAATGACCGGCTTCAGGGACGGATCGATTTCAGGATGAGCTTTCATAAAATCGTCGATGGTATGAATGTACGCGGCTTCCATAAGTAACCTCCTTACACCCAAGTCCCGCAGACTTTCACCGCTTCCGCGGCGTTCCGGCTCCACCCGTCGGCGCCGACATAGGCGCAGGCTTCTGGGTTGACCGCGTTACCGCCGATAGCCACCTTCAGCGCGTCCCGCAGTCCCGCTTCCTTCAAGGCTTCAATAGTCCGCTTCATGGAGTCAATCGAAAGGGTCAACACCCCGGAAAGCCCGACGATCTTCGGCTTGTTTTCCCGCACCGCCTTCACAAAAGCCGCCGGCGTTTGGTCGATGCCGATGTCCACCACCTTGAAGCCCGCGGCTTCGGCCATCCCCTTGAAGATGTTCTTGCCGATGTCATGAATATCTCCTTCCACCGTCCCCAGAACGATGACGCCCCGGTTGCCGCCGCCCCCTGACCCCAGCAGAGGTTTGAGTTTTTCGATGGAAGCGGTCAAAAGTTCTCCCGCGAAGATCAGGTCTCCTACAAAGTATTCGCCCTTTTCAAAGTTGGCTCCCACGATCTCCATGCCCTGCTGACAGGCTTCCACTACTTTCCGGGCGTCGTCTCCCGAAGGCTTCGACGCGATAAACTGGTCCAGCAATTCGTGTACCGAATCTTCGTCCAGCTCTCCGACTGTTTGTTTTAGTTTTGCGGTGTCAATCATTTTGTACCTCCTAATAGATTCCGTTTTCGTGTACCCATTCAAGTACCGCCTGAAGTTTGGGTACATCAACGCTTTTTATATCTATGATGTTTTTATCAAAGTTGAAATAGAAATGATCGCTCTTCATGCAGATGTCGAGCAGTTTTTTCGCCTCGTCGATACATTCCTGCTTGCTTTTTGCCAGCGTGATGGTGGGATCGTAGAAACCCGCGAACGCATGATCTTTGCCCACGGTTTCGGTGAAACGCTTGGGATCGCCTCCTTCCATGAACATGATCGTAGATTTAGGAAGCCGCTCCAGATACTCGCAGTACCGAGTCCAGTCCTGCTCTACAAAGAGCGAGCAGGCAATGCCTTTTTTATCCAGCTCCACAATCATCGTTTCAAAGGTGGGCCAGTAAAGCTCATCAAAGGCTTTTGGGTTGATAAAAGGCGCCAGATGCAGAGGGATGAAGCTGATCAATCCGGGACGCATCGCCGCTGGGGTCGCCATTTTGATCATCAGCGGGGTAATCGCCTCTACCGCCGCCTTAACCTTGCCCGGACAGCGGCGGATGTCCATCGTGATTCCTTTGAAGCCCCGGAGCTGATCCGCTAGGAAATCGAACGGAGCCTCGATCATCTGATTGGTGATAAAACCGGGAACATAGCCGTATTTGGCGATCATATTTGCGGCTATTCCATTTTGAACATTGATAATATCTTTGTAAGCGCCGTAAGCGTTTGCCAGAGCAAGACTATTGTTTATTGGGTCCGTATTCTGAGCGGCGCAGGCTCTGGGCAGGAATTTTTCCATGATGGTCTTGTAAGGGTCGGCGATGAATTCGTCGTAATCCTCCGTATACATGGTCTCAATTTCCGGGTGCTGGATAGTGCCGTTAGAGCCGAGTATCCAGTTTCGGGCGCCTAAAATCTGATAAACATGGGCAAAGCGGGTGCTTCGGGGAGCGAACACGTCCGAATAGAACGTTTCGCACACCTTCGCCAAGGCCTTCTCAAACAGTTCCAGATTGTAGTGAGCTTCTATCAAGCTGACCCCGGCAAGTCCGCACGCGGCTTCCATAGTGAAATTCGGAGTGATAAACAACCGCTTCGGCTTTTTGCCGGCAAGCAGATCCGATCTGATCTGGGATCGTTCTCTTTGTAATTCTTCGACGCTCCTCATAAACGCTCCTCCGTGCTTGTCTTTTTGGGACCTAGTAACCCTTTGCGAAACGCGGTCAGATACTTGCGGCAGTTTCGGTCCCGACCCAGCAACGCGTCAACCGCATAGAGGGTCGTCCGCATATCCTCAGAGGTCGGGTCCATGATCGCGCTGTCCATTCCCGCGTTCATCGCTAGGGTTAAAAATTGCCGGTTAATCGCCTTCCGGTAGGGCATCCCGAAGGAGATGTTGCTCAACCCTGATGTTATGTGTATCTCCGGGTATCGGTTTTTGATGTTGATCAGGGTCTCGTTGAAACTCAACAGCGAATTGCTGTTGGTGCCGATGGCGGTCACCAGGGGATCGATGAACAGCCGGTCTACGGCGATGCCGTACTGTTTCGCCTTCTCCACGATGGTCACCGCAATATTGAACTTTACCGCGGGGTCAGAGGAAATGCCGTTGTTATCGCAGGTCAGCGCGACGATCTTCCATTCGCTGTCCGCGACTTTGGGCAGGAGTATCTCGCACTTGCCGTGTTCCTCGGAGACCGAATTGAGCATCCCCGGCTTTTTGGCAAGAGGGATCATGTCCAGGATAACGGTGCAGTCAGAGCTGTCAATGCACAGCGGCGTATCCACTGCGTCCTGTACGATGTTGATGAGCCATGAAAGGGTTTCCCGCTCAAGTTCCGGCGCGACGCCTGCGGCGACATCCAAATAATCTGCGCCCATTTCGGTCTGTTTGAGCGCAAGATTTCTGATAAAGGCTTCATCCCGGCAGGCGATAGCCTTCGCGGTAGACGGAATGGAACCATTGATCTTCTCTCCGATGATTATCATACGTTTCTCCTTGTAGTAATTCTAAGCCTTGACCGCACCGGCGGTTAATCCGCCGACAAGATATTTCTGCGCGAAAAGGGCGAATATAAACGACGGAATACAGATGACCAGCGAAGACGCGAGGATCACTCCCTGCTGGGCGGTAGACCGGGAGGCAAAATCGGCAATCACCACCGGCAGGGTCTTGCTCTCAATTTTGACGAGCAGGGTATTCGCCAAGAGGAAGTTATTCCAAATTCCGATAAAGGTCATAATACCAGACGCGCTCATGCCCGGAAGGGCTACGGGGAGAAATACATACCAAAGGGTTTTTATCCGGGGCAGTCCGTCTATTTCCGCGGCGTCGATAATATCCCGGGGTATGGTTTCAAAATACGACTGCATGGTCCAGATGCAGATGGGCATCTCAAAAGCCATGTAGCACAGGATAAGTCCGGGATAGGTGTTGATAAGCCCGATACGGCTCATCAAAATATACAGAGGCACGATGATCAGTATTTGGGGAAACATATAGACAAAAAGAACCAGCTTTGAAAATGTTTCCCGTAGCTTAAAACGGTAGGCGATATAACTGAACGCCGCTATACAGGAAACCGCGAGAACGCACAAGACCGAAATTACCGTAAGGAAAACGCTGTTAAACAAATACCGGGCAATGTTGAATTCCGCGAATACCGATGTAAGGTAATGCAGGGAAAAATTCGCGGGGAACAGTTTCGGCGGAACCGAGATAATGCTGTCAGGATTCTGGAGCGCAGATACCACAAGCCAATAAACCGGAAAAACGATGGGAATCATGGAAAGCACGGCCAAGGCGTGGATTACAAAACTTTTTGCGAAATATCGCTGTTGTTTGGTCATTTAAATCCTCCTACCGGTATATTTTTTCCTGCTTTTGCCGGATAAAGAAATAAACCAAGGCAAAGAAAATCAGGATTATGAAAAGCAGTATCGTGATAGCCGAGCCTTCACCAAAGCGATACCCGCTGAAGGCTCGGGTGTAAGCGTACAGGGGCGTGGTTTGGGTTGATTCTCCCGGACCTCCGCCGGTCATTACCCAGGGTAAATCGTAAAAGTTGAAAGTCCAGATAAAGCGCAGAATTCCCGAGACCATGACAACCGGCATTAAAAGGGGAAGCGTAATCTTCAAAAACTGAGTCCACGGGCTTGCCCCGTCCACCCGGGCCGCTTCGTAAAAATCCGTGGAAATTCCCTGAAGGGCGGCGAGAAACATGGTGAGCATCAAGGGCGTTCCCCGCCAGACATTCGCCAAAATCAGTATAAACATTGCCCCGTACTCATTGGCCATCCACGCGTACGGCTTGTCAATACATTTGAGCCAGATAAGGATATAATTCACAATGCCGTAAATATCGTTAAACAAAAAACGAAAAATCATGGCAACCGCGACCGTAGGGATAAGCCAAGGCGTTATGGCAAGTCCTCTGAACAGCATTTTGCATTTGAGCATCGGGTGGTTCAGTAAATGGGCCATCGTAAGCCCCAGAACTATCTGAGGGATAAGGCATCCAATAGTAAAAACAAGAGAGCGGTAAACCGCCCGCCAGAATCCGCCGTCTGTAAGAACATCAAGGTAGTTCGCAAGCCCAATTATTTTTACCGTTTTGATTGTAGGCCGGAAATTGGTAAAACTCATCTGAAACGCGAATATCATAGGGTAAATCACGATACCGGCAATGATAATGATCGCAGGGAGATACAGCAAAAAACCTTCTACAGCCATTTTGCGGTTACTGATATTGGCATTTGTTTTTTCCATTTCACTCGCTCCTTATCTAATCAGGCTTTCTAGGTCTTTAAGCAGATTATCTACCGCCTGTTCCGCGGTAATTTTTCTAGTAACCATTTCGGCGATGGGTTTTGCCAATAGAAGCCGGGTTTCAACCTCGCCGGCGTATGGGAAGGGTCCGTTGGCGGACATAAGAAAAGCCGCGTGGTTAAGAATTTCCAGAGCCATGTCAGGCAACAACGGTTTGAGTTCCTCAGGGAGTTTTGCCCGGTAATCGGCGCTTTTGTACATCTCATTTTTCACCGGAAACATCGCGTAAGGATAGCTGATATAGAAATCGACCATACGGTCCCCTTCATATATCCACTTGATATAATCCGAAGCAAGCGTCGTGTTGCCTTTCGCGGTGATTCCCAGATTTGTGCCGCCGGTACCGGAGCCTGCCCGCTTCTTCGCGGGGAAGGGAAAATATCCCACATCATTGAAAGCGGACATATTGCCTTTGGTTTTGAAATCATAAAAAATTTCCGGCGTGTCAAGGCGGCTGAGAATAGTTCCATTGGCGATAAGTTCCCGGACCTGTTCTTGAGAGTAGGATATTACGCCGTCTGGCGCGGTGTCGCGTAACAGCCTGTAAAGATAATTGTATGTCTCTACCAGCCGGGTCCGGGCTTCGGCGTCAACATCGACATACCAGGTGCCATTCTGGTCGATATTTACCATGTTGACGTCGTTGGACTGAAGGAATGTCCAGATAGCGATACCGCTTTGAGGTCCGCCCATCACCTGTCCGAAACCATAGCGGTTGCTGTCTTTGTCGGTAAGCTGGACGCACATAGCGTAAAATTCCTCCCATGTAGCGGGAAGCGTTGTAATACCCGCTTCTTCCAAATAGCTTTTCCGGTACACGACAAACACCGGAGCCACATACAGGGGAATTCCATAATAACCGTTTTCATACGCGCCCATGTCAAGGGACATTTTAAGAAACGCCTCTTCCCCGCCGCACTCGTTGATAAGAGGCGTTGTTTCAACAAGCGCGCCCGTAGCCGCAAGGGTCTGGGCCCAGCCAGATCCCATAACGCAAATATCCGGAGGATTCCCGGCCAGATGGGCCGCTACCAGCTTATCCAAAGTCCCTGCCCATGGCATGACCTCAATCGTGATCTTTACATCGGGATTTTCCTTCATATAAGCATCCGCTATATCCTGAAAGGACTTAACCCGCTCAGGCTGAGACATAGCCGACCAAATAGTCAGTGAACCGGCTTTTTTGCCGCCGACTTTTGCCGCATCGGTTTTACTACAGGAACCTAAACTTGATGCGGCAAGAGCCATCGCTAAAATTGAAATTAACACGCCTTTACGTGATGTCATAATACGCCTCCGTATTTTTTATTATCAGCGGAAAGTATTTATTGCGTAAAGCGAAAGTTTTTTGCCTTGACGTAAATTGAAAGTTGCGGTAGTATGCCTTATGGAACAACGGCAATTACTAAATTTCCTCAGCGTCTGCGAGGAAAAGTACATCACCAGAGCGGCGGAACGGCGTTTTATCACCCGGCAGGGACTGAGTAAGTCTCTGCGGGAACTGGAAGACGAGCTGGGCGTCCCGCTTTTTGAACGGAACCGGAACGGCGTGGAACTCACCGAATACGGCAGAGTCCTCGAAAAAGCCGCCAGAGCATGGACTACTCAGCACGACTACATTCTGGAAACCCTCAAGGCAATGAAAGAAAAAAGCGGTTCCCGGCTGTTTGTAGGGATCGCGGACAGCATCGTCTGGGCATTTCCGCCCCGATTTTTCAGCGGATTTCTCGCCGCCCGCCCGGAGATCGACCTGTCAATCAGAACCACTCCGTCACGGAACTGCCAAGATTATGTGCTGGAACAAAAGTTACAAATCGGCATTACCGCGCCGCCTATAGATTCAGACAAATTCGACGCGTTCCTGCTGAGGAAAAGGAAATACTACCTTATTGTAGGAAAACTTCACTCCCTATCGGGACGAAGTTCCGTAAAACTGGAAGAACTCCGGGGCGAAGAAGCGATTACGCTTTTTTCGTGGTCGAATCAGAATGATCCGGTCGCGGAGTTCTGCCTCCGGTACGGCATGAAAACAGACACCCGCCTCAGTTATCTGGACATATATCTGATCGTGGAACTCCTCGAAACCGGGCGGTATATCATTTTTTCTGACGATTCGTTTTTGGTTGGCGACAGTCTCCGCCGAATCGAGGTTGAAGACCTCGATATGTATATCGAGTTTTACCTGATCGTCAATAAGCGGGCGTTCATCAACCGAGCCGCGGAACTTTTCATCGACTGGACGCGGGAACAGTTCGCCGGAAACGGCTGATCCGCCTTATATTCAGCGCAGGAGGCGAACATCCCCAGCAGGGCGGAAACTCCGCCGAAGCGCATATACGCTTGTTATGCGCCGCTTTCATAATCTGGTCTAAATATTTCGATTTTTAAGAACATTGCTCTGGCAGATATATTTTCATTTACTTGTACTATCTTTACATTCCATCAAAAACAGCAATATATTATAGCCTATTCTATCTCATGCGGATTATTATATAGAAGAATTGCGCTACAACTGGGGCAGAATGTGATCCCACACCGCGTAGAGGATGGGCTTCATGTTTTCTTCGTCGGAGGTAATCGCGACTACCGCCTCCTGACGGGGAAAAACTATCACATACTGCCCGTCTTTGCCGTCCGCCCGATACGCCCCATGCCGGCACATCCAAAACTGATACCCGTAGCCTAAGTCGTA